>NZ_JAWJYP010000015.1:0-80970 GCF_033063275.1 Nitrosomonas sp. Is37
CGTAAGTCTTATATGTTTGTGCATGTTCATTTACAGTATTCTCCAGAATACTGTAAACAACGCTAGAAATTCTTACACCTTAAGTAAAGTAGCTTGGCTCAAGCACTACGGAAACGCGTGTGCTTAATGATGACAATAGCCAGTAAAGGCAGGATAAAACCAATAATAGTTACTGTTATCAATAGCACACCCAATTCACTATAATCAGCTGGAACAGATATTTCACCTGAAACTGGATCACTCACTTCGCGTGTAACAATAAAAATCTGATTCATATATTTAGTACTCAGTTGAGAAGCTGATAATGCAAGATTAGTAAACGATGCCATGACGGCAAAGAAAGTCGCTTTAAGTTTATCTGGTGCGGAGTTAGCGATCCATGCTAGCATAGGAATCATTGCAATCTGACCCAGTGGTGATTCCAGTGCCGTATCTATTATGGCGATAAAACGTGCGTCTACTATTCCCCCTGTTAATGCAGCAGTCCATTCGTGCAAACCAAAGTACATACCAACGATGGGAAGAGATAGTAAGGTACCAGCAATAGTAAGCATGCCAATGATATAAGCCATAGAGCGTTCTGCCATAAAACGGCGAAATATAAACATTCCCGCCAATGTTAACGCGGCACCTATCAATGACAAGGTAGCCAGAAATTGCTGATCAAAGCCCAGTTGATCGATCATCCACCAGGTAGCGCCCGCTCCTGGAGTAGGTAGCGCACGAAATATAAATATCAGAATGGCTGTACCCACCAACTGATTACGCGCATCTGCATCAAGCTCACTGGAAAGGCGCCAGATCAGAAAAAGCACGATGGCCATTGATAAACAAAAAACAATTTCCTCAGCAGCAGAAGAACCACCGAGGCCGATACTTAAAGATACAATTGTAAACACTGCACCACCGCCCAATATCCACCAATTAACCGGAGGTGCTTCGGCATGAATAGTCAACAATGCTTCAGCTTCTTTGCGGCTAAGCCCCTGTACCACAAAGCGTCTCATATTTCGCTGTCGCAACCAGCTAGCAAAAAATACTCCGCAAACTGAGATAAATGGAATCACCAAGGCAAGTTGATAGACCAATAAGTAGGCAGCGGTTCTACCTTCTTCTGGCATAGTACCAACATCGTGCATCAAAATAACGTTAGCAATGGAAACAAGTACACTGCCGCCAATAATGGCCACTCGGCCAAGAGTTTGCATCGTGACATGCATTTGTTTGCGCTTTTCTGAAGACAAGGGCTCCCCATTCTCCTCTACACGCGGAACGGCTTCCACTGTCATGGCATCGGCCACTACATCTTGGAGAACATAGCCAATCGGAGCAAGTAAGGCTGCTGCTACATACCAACTCTCTACCGAGGCAACACTTTGCATGGTATCGGTATATCCAAGCAATCCGATCATGATGAGCAGACTTACCATAATCAAACTCGCTCCCAGATAGACCAGCAGGCTTTTCCAGCGCCATATCAAGTCGACAAGATGGCCAATCGGCATTTTGAGTGCCCATGGCAATGCCATCCAGAATCCCAGCGTTGCCAGAAACTCTGCAGAAAGACCTAACCGCTCTTTAACGTAAAATGTGCCAACAATTCCAGTCAAGCTAGAAACACCAGCAGCAACGTAAACCATTAATGGAGGTAAATACGAAAGCCGCATTTCGCGACCCAGTGCAAATATATTGCTATCGAACCAACGATATAGGGCAGCTAGTGCCCTTGGATGTGGTGGTATAACCTTCATTTAGATTACCCTGTTTCTTCTGATCTATTTCTTCGAAAATATGGCTTCAGACATTAAGATCCAACCTGAGAAGCTTGTATGAGCTATTGATCCAAGCATGCTATCCCGATCAAGTGGGGCGTTTACCCACTTTAACTTTAACTGACTTTTCCGAGTTATTACGCAATATCGTTAAGGCAACTGTTTTACCAGGTGTTAATGCAGCAACCAAGTTGAGCATTTCGGAAGAATCTGCAACTGCTTTTCCATTCACAGTAAGCAGGATATCTCCGGGTTTTATCCCTGCTTCATCAGCAGGACCATTTTTCAGCACACCGGCAATGAGTGCGCCTCCAGATTTTTTCAGCCTAAATGATTCTGCAAGTTCAGGTGTAATATCCTGCATACTCACACCTAGCCAACCACGTGTCACACCCCCAGCTTCGATAATTTGTTCCATGATCTGTTTAGCTGCATTGGCAGGGATAGCGAAGCCTATTCCCAGTGATCCACCGGTGCGAGAATAAATAGCAGTATTGATTCCGATCAAATTGCCAGCCACATCAGTAAGTGCTCCCCCTGAATTACCAGGGTTAATTGCCGCGTCGGTTTGAATAAAATTCTCAAAAGTATTAATTCCTACTTGGGACCGCCCTAATGCACCGATAATTCCCATGGTAACGGTCTGCCCAACGCCAAAAGGATTACCGATAGCGAGCACAATGTCGCCCACTCTTGCTTGCTCGGATTGACCAAAAGTGATGCTGGGTAAGTTATCCAGATCAATCTTTAGTACGGCCAAATCACTTTCCGGATCAGAACCGATGATGCGTGCCTTGGCATTTCTACCATCAACCAATGCAACTTGGATTTCACTCGCAGCCTCCACTACATGATGATTAGTCAGGATATAGCCTTCTGGACTAACTATCACGCCTGAGCCAAGACTGGAAGTACGCCTTGGTCTGGACTCAAAACGCTCACCAAAAAAACGCTGAAACATCGGATCATCCAGTAGCGGATGTGAAGGCATCCTGACTTCCTTACTGGTAAAAATATTGACAACCGAGGGCATTGCCATTTCTGCGGCAGCATTAAAGCTACCAGGCCGAGGTGTCACTTCAACGGACGCAGTCTCTTTGACCGTAGCCAACTTGCCACGTGGCGTCCACGGCAATAACTCAGGTCGGAGTGTGGAAACAACAAAGAAAATCGCCAGTAATACTGTGACCGATTGCGCAAAAATTAACCAAAGTTTATTCATATCAGCATATTAATCAGAGGTTACAATATAAACAGATATATAGTGATCAGGAACAAAAATGCAACAAGATGAGCTTGAAAATTATCTGAATCAATTACTGGATATTTCGCGCTTCCATGATTATTGCCCAAATGGACTGCAAGTGGAAGGGCGCGATCAAATTCATACTATAGTGAGTGGTGTTACAGCATCAATAGATCTGCTCCAAGCAGCTGTAGCCTTGCACGCTGACGCTGTCCTCGTGCACCATGGTTATTTTTGGCGTGGCGAAGATAGGACGCTACGCAGTATAAGACATCGACGCATAGCCTTATTGATGAAACACGAAATCAACCTTTTTGCCTATCATCTGCCTCTGGATGCTCACCCCGAATTAGGTAACAACACTCAATTAGGACAAAAGCTCGATTTTGTGACAATAAGTCACTTTGGAGAACAAAACATTGCTTCATACGGCCAGGTTATGCACGATATTTCTCTCAATGAGTTAGGTGAAAAAATATCACTAGCATTGGCACGCAAGCCATTAATTATTGGCGAACCAACCAAACAAATCCGCCGCATCGCCTGGTGCACCGGAGCTGCTCAAAGCTATTTCGAAGAAGCTGTCCAATTGGGTGTCGATGCATTCATTACAGGTGAAATTTCCGAACAAAATGTTCATGCTGCACGAGAATCCGGGGTCGCATTTATTTCTGCAGGACATCACGCAACTGAACGTTTTGGTGTGCAAGCGCTGGGAGAACATATTGCTCGGCAATTTGGCATCAGACACCACTTCATTGATTTAGATAATCCGGTATGATCAATACGTTTACAGTTTATAGAGAATTTCAATGCCAAAAGCATAGTAAAAATATGTCTAAGACCAGTCATTCTCCCTTCTTCTTGTCTTTGTCTTTTTTCTTAGGCAGAGTCCACCAGATGATAAAAATAAATAATCCCAATGCCAATGCCGCTTCAACTGCTAATATCCACATATCTCTCAGCTTGTTGTATAGTCAGAATTTATCTAAAAGTTATAACCTTAATTAAAATTCGATGCAAAACCAATCGATCTTACTTATTCTTGCACTCCTATTGTGGCCGCTAACAGCCTGCAAAACAGAGATCATTTCGCCGGCACCTGTACCTGCCAAAACACCATCTTCTTCAAATACAAGCGAGCCAGCCAAATCCGCTATTGTATCCCAAGTATCCCCAATATCTCCTAATATCAACCAGCTAAAAGCAGCTGATTGGTCTCAATTAAAAGAATGGGAACAAGACACACTTTTGCCAGCATGGACTGCTTTTTTACAAAGCTGCAATGCTTTAAATAAGCAACTATTGTGGCGAGAAACCTGTAAAAAAGCCAGCACAATCAAGCAACCTACTGATAACACCATCAAACACTTCTTTAAGCACCATTTTACCCCCTATCAGGTATTAAATTTGAATGGTAGTACTGAGGGATTGATTACCGGCTACTACGAGCCACTTCTTAAAGGCAGCCGCACCCCATCACAGCAGTATCGCTATCCACTTTATGCGCCACCTGATGAACTTCTTGTTATCGAGTTAGCTGATGTTTATCCAGAACTTAAGAATCTACAATTGCGTGGTCGTTTAGAAGGACGCAAGGTGGTACCGTATTACAGTCGTGCAGAAATTGAGAATGAACCGACATCACTGAAGGGACGCGAGCTTATATGGGTCAATGATCAAGTTGAATTATTCTTTCTCCAGATTCAAGGTTCTGGTCGTATTATTATGGAAAATGGAGAAATTCTCAGAGTGGGTTATGCCGATCAGAACGGCTACCCTTATCAATCGATCGGAAAACTACTGGCTCAACGCGGTGAACTTCCCTTAGAAAGAGCTTCCATGCAAGGAATCAAGCAGTGGGGGCAGCAAAACCCTGACAAACTAACTGAATTACTGCATCAAAATTCACGGTATATCTTTTTCCGGGAGCTTCCTAACAATCTGTCTGGTCCAATTGGTGCGTTGGGTGTACCGCTCACCGCGGGTAGAAGCCTGGCTGTCGATCCTCGCGCCATACCGCAAGGCGCTCCCGTTTTTCTCTCTACAACCTGGCCTAACAGTAACAAACCGCTCAATCGACTGATGGTAGCACAGGATACCGGCAGTGCTATAAAAGGTGGAGTACGCGCTGATTTCTTCTGGGGATTTGGCCCGGAAGCAGCAATCCAGGCCGGAAAGATGAAGCAAAAAGGAAAAATGTGGGTATTGTTACCCAAAAACTTCTCCTCACAAATTCAGGCTCAGAAATAAAGAAAGAATAAGTTATTTACTATAAGTTGTTTACTGTTTTTTATAACGAGAGTAGCAACTATATACTTTCATTCACTCTATTTTTTTACCGTGTCATTGAGTCTTTTCTCAATCTCTTCTGCAGGAATCATGCCTGATACAACTGATCCATCGGCGAAGATAAGCGTTGGTGTTCCGGTTATTTGATTTTTCTGTCCTGATTGAAGCAGTGTGTTCAACGGTGTTTCGCAGTCTTTCCCCGCTGGCACAATACCTCGTAGCATAAAATCATCCCAGGCCTTTAGCCGGTCAACCGAACACCAAATTGCCGTTGCTGTTTGCATTGAGTTTTTTAAGATAGGGTAAAGCAATGTGTAAATGGTGATATCCTTTACCTTGGCAAGCTCTGCTTCCAATTTTTTGCAATAAGGGCAATGTGGATCAGAATAAACGACCAGCGTCCGCTTGCCATCTCCCTTAACCGCCTTGATCCCCAATTCCAATGGTAAAGTATCAATTGCTATCCGTCGTGCATCTCTGAGCTGCTGCATGCGTTCACTAGTTAAACTCACTCGGGTTTTAGCATCGACTACATGCCCCACGAAAAAATATTCTGCCTTCTCGTCTGTGTAGAGTATCTCTCCTCCAATCACAACTTCATACAAACCCATATAGGGCGTTTTACGAAGACTTTCGATCTCGGTACCAGGGAAATGTGTTTGGATCGTTTTTTTAAGCTGCGTTTCATCAGCCAAGGCGTGATCGGAAATGAAGCCTAGCAGCAGAAACATAAAAAAGTGATGTAAACGCATGATTATCTTACTCCTGTTTAAAAAATTGGGATTTGGTATGCTCATTTAACTCAGTGCATGCTGCATCAGTCTGTTTTTTAATAATGGCAAGCGATTGGTAATTTCAAAACCCAAGTTCCGTAAACGAATCAATATCGGGTCTGTACTGCTAAACAATTTTTCCAGACCATCGGTTACAAATTCCATCGCTAAAATATCTTCCTTGCGTGCTCGCTCATAGCGACGGAGTAACATAAAATCGCCACAATCTGATTGCAAGCCTCGATTCATCAGAATGGCAGCCAATTCACGTGCATCACGCAGACCTAGATTGACGCCTTGCCCTGCTAGTGGGTGAATACCATGTGCAGCATCACCAATCAGCACCAACCGTGGTTTCACGAGTGTTTTGACATGCACAAAATTCAGCGGGAAACCAACTGGGTCAGTTACCAGCCGAAACTTTCCAAGCGTATGATTTGCAGCTTCCGCTACCTGACAGCATAATGCTTCATCAGATAGGTCGCGTAATTTGCTAGCCTGGGATTCATTCGCTGACCACACCATGGATACCTGTTTATTGGGCAATGGCAATAATGCTAAAACACCATCTCGCCGGAACCACTGATATGCAGTATTATAGTGAGAAATTTCAGCATCAAAATTGGCTACAATACCCACTTGGTGATAAGGATGCTGCGCCACCTCGATTTCCGCTTGTTTCCTTACCCAGGAATTAACCCCATCCGCTCCTACGATTAAAGCTGCTTGTAGCAAACTACCATCTGTCAGTTGCAAATCAACCCATGATTCATGCCACGAGAGCGAAACACATTGGGCTGGACAGAAAACTGTTACATTTTCATCAGCTACACTTGTAAGCGCATTCCATACGGCAGTTTGTAATTGCCGATTCTCAGCAATAAACGCCAGCTCAGACAAACTACTCTCATAGGCACTAAAATCAAGCCTCGCAGCACCGTCATCGCCGAATACCTTCATCTCGTAGACTGGTGTAATGCGTGCAGCTTCTACTTGCTGCCATAAGCCAAGCGTTTGAAGAAAAGCAGCACTACCTGGGCTGATAGCATAAATCCTACTATCCCAGCTTTTATCATTTGGCAATGGAGTAGGCAAGCGCGATTCGATCAGCGCTATTTTTAGGCCACTTCCCTTAAGTGCGACAACCAGGCTCGCACCCACCAAACCACCACCGATCACAACAATATCGAATTTCATAATTGGATTATACAGACGCTTTATCCTTGGGAATACAACAAATATGTAAACAAAATATCAAGTCAATCTTGACAGTATTCCCACTCCAAAGGCAAAATGTGCGTTTTATCTCACGGCGAATTAGCTCAGTGGTTAGAGCAGCGGAATCATAATCCGTTGGTCCGGGGTTCAAATCCCTGATTCGCCACCATTTCTTCACAGTTAACAAGGGTTAAGCGGTATAAATGTAATGTTTCGTAAATACCGCTGACGCAACTCTTCAACTAATACCCAGACTTACTAGCCCGATTTAGCTTAGCATTGACCATGCTAACACAGCAGAATTTCTACAAATAGTAAAAGCAGAATAGCTTCTATACGACAGCTTAGTTGGCGTGAGGTGTGCCAAGATTTATATTATTGACACATTGGTTCGTTAATTTCAGAAATCTCTAAAACAAGCCATCAGCTAGAATTGATGGAAGTAAAAATAATACGCAACTGTCACTCTGTCATCAGATCTGGCAGACTGGCTGCGTTCTGTAATCAGAAAGTCATGCAGGCTAAAAATAATTAACCATTAAATAGATATAACCAATGACAAAAATAGCTGCAATAAATAATGACAATTTTTTTCAGCACTTCTATCACCTCCTTAGTTAATTATTGACATAATTTCTAATATTCTAACAACAAACACCAACAACGCTTTATTTTTTGACTATGCGAGAGCGCGCATGCCTAATTGTTAGCAGCCAATCGTTAAATCAGATAATCAGATATAGAATCATCTTATTTACAAAGAAAGCTGATCCTGTTATCTAAAGTCAATTTATTTATCCTGTAACTGTACAATCAATTGAATCTACTTAGAGCACTTGCTACAGTCAGTAGCATGACATTGGTTTCACGCATCCTAGGATTCTTGCGTGACGCACTCATCGCTAGAATCTTTGGTGCAGGGATGGCAAGCGATGCTTTCTTTGTTGCATTTCGTATTCCTAATCTCTTACGTCGATTATTTGCAGAAGGCGCTTTTTCACAAGCATTTGTTCCTATTCTTGCCGAATATAAAAACTGCCGCACAGAAGATGAAACACGCGAGCTGATTGATCATGTTGCGACATTATTGGGAATCGCACTATTCATAGTAACGCTGATGGGAGTGTTGGCTGCACCGCTCATCATTTATGTCAGTGCCCCAGGATTCTCGGTTGATCAAGAAAAATTTGCGTTGACGATCGAATTATTGCGCATCACTTTTCCCTACATTTTATTTATTTCTTTTGTCGCGCTCGCAGGAGGGATACTTAACACCTATAGTAAATTCTCAGTGCCAGCATTTACCCCAGTTTTATTGAATTTATCATTTATCGGTTGCGCACTTTGGCTTGCACCTCTGCTCGATCCCCCTGTCCTTGCCCTTGCTTGGGCAGTATTTCTCGGGGGCATACTGCAACTTGCATTTCAAGTTCCGTTCCTGATACATCTTAAACGAATGCCCCGCTTTTATCTGAAATCAAAAGATACGGGCGCATGGCGTGTACTCAAACTAATGGGGCCAGCAGTTTTTGGTGTATCTATAGGACAGATCAGCATGTTGATCAACACCATTTTTGCTTCATTGCTAGTGACAGGTAGTGTTTCCTGGCTTTACTATGCTGATCGGTTAATGGAATTTCCGGCAGGCCTCTTAGGCGTCGCACTGGGAACCATCCTGCTGCCATCACTATCCCGCCACTACGCGAATCACAGTAACGAGAAATACTCGCACCTGCTGGACTGGGGTTTACGATTGACCTTCTTGTTGACACTACCAGCAGCCGTAGCACTGGCATTGCTCGCTACGCCGCTTATTGCCACGCTCTTTTATTATGGCGCTTTTACAGCTGAAGATGTATGGATGACTCGTCAAGCGCTTATTGCCTACAGCATCGGCTTACTTGGGCTAATTCTGGTAAAAGTGTTGGCCCCCGGCTTTTACGCACGGCAAAATATCAAAACTCCTGTCAAAATTGCTGTTATCACACTTATCGCGACTCAATTAATGAATCTTGCTTTTATCTTTCCTTTGCAGCATGCTGGACTGGCATTGGCTATCGGTCTAGGTGCCTGCCTTAATGCAGGATTACTCTACTATAAGCTGCGCCATCATGATATTTACCAGCCACAACCAGGCTGGATAGTGTTCTTACTGAAAATTTTAACAGCACTAATCGTAATGAGCAGCACTCTGTGGTTTGCGGCGGGTAGTGACCTATCCTGGTTGCAAAACACTGCAATGGAGCGCGCACTACACTTGACCCTAGTTGTCTTCCTTGGTGCTGTTGCCTATTTCGCTACCTTATGGACACTAGGTTTCCGTCTGCGTGATTTTGCTCGACAAGGAGAAGAATAATATCGATAGTTGATTATAAAGTTTAGGTATGAGGCAGCACGTTGCGCTTATCCCGCTCGATCAACGCATAGGCAGAATGATTATGAATAGATTCGAAATTCTCTGATTCCACTACATAGGCATCAATGCGATCATCATTATTCAGCACTTCGGCTACATCACGTACAATATCCTCGACAAATTTCGGATTGTCATAGGCTTTTTCAGTGACATATTTTTCATCTGGCCGCTTTAGCAGACCGTAAAGTTCACAGGAAGCATTATATTCAGCTATTTTAATAATATCTTCAATCCAGACAAAATTATTGGTACGTACCGAGACGGTTACATGAGAGCGCTGATTGTGTGCTCCATAATCTGAAATTTTCTTGGAACATGGGCAAAGACTGGTCACAGGAACAACCACCTTCATAGTGAATTCATAGTGATTCTGTTTGATTTCACCAATAAAGGTTACTTCATAATCTAACAAGCTTTGCACACCAGAGATGGGTGCCGATTTGTTAACGAAGTAAGGAAAGGTCATCTCAATATGTCCAGAATCGGACTCCAGCCTTATTACCATGGCACGCAAGATATCCTCAAATGATTCAACGGAAATCTCACGTTCGTGACTATTCAGTATCTCGACAAATCGCGACATGTGCGTACCCTTGAAATTATGGGGTAAATTGACATACATGTTGAATACTGCAACAGTATGCTGTACCCCACCATCTTTATCGGCTACTTTGACTGGATGACGAATGGTCTTAATACCCACTCTGTCAATTGCAATACGTCGGGTATCCAACGAACTTTGTACATCAGCAATCGGTAAATCAGTTTGTTTGTTCATAGTGATTCCTTCTGGAGAGATAGAGGCAACCTGCTTCGCTACTGAAAGTCCTCAAGAATGATAACGTATCAGGTCTGAAAGAACTATCTAAGACTGACCAGGCGCTTTTTGATCAGACCTTCCTTTACAAAGTTGGTTCTAAGCATTGAATCTATTAAAAAACATCAATAGAAATCAATAGTTAACTCAGGTAGAGTCATTGTAAATACTTTACCAGCTATTCGGATAATTTTGCTTGGATGGATCTAATGATGCCAATTTTGTCTAAGCCGCAATCAACCAGCATTTGCGCAGGATCACCCTGATCAAGAAAAAGATCCGGCAACCCTAGCTGAAGCAGCTTAACGACCATTTTTTTACTTGCCAGTGATTCGATCACAGCACTACCAGCACCACCCATAATGGTATTTTCTTCAATCGTGACCAGCAATTCATGGGTCGCTGCTAACTCTGCCACCAAATCTTCATCCAGCGGTTTGACAAACCGCATATTGGCAACGGTAGCATCCAATTCCTCCGCTGCTTCCAGGCAAGGAGTCAGCATGCTGCCAAAAGCAAGCAAAGCGATCTTGCTACCTTTACGGCGAATCTCTCCACGACCTAATGATAATGCTTGCATCTCCTTTTGTACCTTTACCCCAGCTCCTGAACCGCGTGGATATCGCACTGCTGTAGGAGTATTCATCTGGTAAGCGGTATAAAGCATTTGACGACATTCATTTTCATCAGCAGGTGCCATGATCGTCATATTTGGAATACAACGTAAATAACTCAAATCAAAGCTACCCGCATGAGTAGGCCCGTCGGCCCCTACCAGCCCTGCACGATCAATAGCAAAAACCACCGGTAAATTTTGAATAGCTACATCGTGAATCAACTGATCGTAAGCACGTTGTAAAAATGTTGAATAGATAGCGACAACCGGTTTTAACCCCTCACATGCCGCGCCAGCAGCAAAAGTCACCGCATGTTGCTCAGCAATTCCTACATCGAAGTAGCGATTTGGATATTCCTGGGAAAATCTGACCAAACCTGATCCTTCGCGCATAGCAGGCGTGACACCAATCAAACGTGGATCTATGGCAGCCATGTCACACAACCAATCACCAAAAATTTGTGCATACGTCGGCTTACCACCAGATTTGGAGACAATGCCTTGGACCGTATCAAATTTTCCAACACCATGATACAAAATCGGATCTTCTTCAGCTGGCTTGTAGCCAGCACCCTTGCGCGTAACAACATGCAGGAACTGGGGACCATCCAGATGTTTGATGTTGCTCAGCGTCGTAAGCAGCACATCCAGATCATGTCCATCAATTGGACCGATATAGTTGAAACCAAACTCTTCAAATAACGTACCAGGGGTCATCATTCCTTTTACATGCTCTTCGGCACGCCTAGCCAGCTCCAGAACAGGTGGCACTACGCCCAACACTTTCTCACCTGCACGACGAGCAGTTGCATAAAATCTACCCGACATCAGCTTGGCTAGATAATTATTGAGCGCCCCGACCGGAGGGGAAATAGACATATCATTATCGTTCAATATCACTAGCAAATTTGTATCCATTACGCCGGCATTATTCAGCGCTTCAAACGCCATGCCAGCACTCATCGCACCGTCACCAATCACAGCAATGGCACGCCGATTTATGTCTCCTAATTGTGCGGCCACTGCCATCCCTAAAGCAGCGCTGATAGATGTGCTCGAATGAGCCGTACCAAAAGCATCATAGACACTCTCATCCCGCCGCGGGAATCCGGCAATGCCCCCATGCATGCGCAATTTAGCCATTCCTTCACGTCTACCAGTCAATATCTTATGGGCGTAGGTTTGATGGCCTACGTCCCATACCAGTCGGTCAAAGGGCGTATTGAAGATATAATGCAACGCAATGGTTAATTCAACAGTACCGAGGTTCGACGACAAGTGCCCGCCAGTTTTTGCTACGGATTCAATCAGAAATTGACGTAGCTCATCAGCAAATTGTGGTAACTGTTTACGCTCTAGCTTTCTTAAATCAGCGGGAGTATTAATACGATCAAGTAGTGGGTACATGCAAACTTAAATAGAAATTTTAGCTGATTAAAAAGAAAAGAATCAGAATTAAAACTCACGTTGAACAATGAAATCTGTTACCTGCAACAATCGATCAGTAGATTTTCCCAGATGTTCAAGTGTCTGATAGGCATCATGCTGCAGCTCTTTAGCCAATTCACGGGCCTGCCTCACGCCTAAGATACTGACATAGGTTGGTTTGTTTTGCTCGGCATCCTTGCCTGCAGTTTTGCCTAATGCCGCAGTCGTTGCTTCGGCATCAAGCACATCGTCTACTACCTGAAACGCAAGACCAATACATTTAGCAAAATGATCCAAATGATTCAACTGTTCTTCGCTCAATTTATTACCACAATACGCTCCCAGCATCACTGCTGCACGTATAAGCGCCCCCGTTTTATGAATATGCATGAATTCAAGCTCCGGCAAAGTCAGCATCTTGCCTACACTTTCAAGATCAATCGCCTGCCCACCGGCCATTCCGCGTGATCCAGCTGCTTGGGCAAGTTTCTGGATCATTTCCAACTGCTTTTTCGGATTGTCTGTCAAACTGAATTCAGCCATTAACTGAAAAGCCAGGCTTTGCAGGCTATCCCCTACTAATAATGCAGTTGGTTCGTCATATTTCATATGACAAGTAGGTTTACCGCGTCGTAGCGTATCATCATCCATACAGGGCAGATCATCGTGAACTAACGAGTAGACATGAATCAGTTCTACTGCTGCAGCTACAACGATTACACGCGATTCTTCTGCTCCATTCAATTCTCCGGCAGCAAAAGAAAGTAATGGGCGAATCCTCTTCCCCCCTCCAAGCACCGCATAGCGCATCGCCTCATGTAAGCGCTCCGGCGCATGATTTTCCGCAGGAAGGTGATTTTGTAGGTAAGACTCTATTTGTAACTGACGGCTTTTAACCCAGCCCTGGAAATCAGCGTTCATCGGTACCCGATGTAGAAAAATCTTTCAGCATGTCCGCCTCAAGAACACGTATTTGTTGTTGCGCATTTTGTAACGTAGTCTGACAATAATGCAATAATTCTACTCCGCGCTTATAAGCTGAAAGCGAAGCTTCCAACGTCATTTGTCCTGCTTCCATTGCGGAAACAATGCTCTCCAGTTCAGTCGACGCTGCTTCAAAGCTTTCTGGCTGTGATGAGATTGCTGTCGTAACTACTTCGTTGGATTTATTTTTCATGCTTTCTTCTTTTACTTTTCCAGAAAGGCAAAGTAGAACACAGTTTGTAAGGTTTATTTTGCTTAAAAACAGACAAAATATCGTAATCACTATAACTCGGTCAATCCTATTTTAACCTTTCCTTGATCTCTTATGATAAAGATTTAATAAATACCCGATCAATGAGATTCTATCAACCTATTGGATAAACCATTCCCCCTAGCTTTCTTTGTATACTTATACTATAACTATATCCTTGTATATTTTGATTCAAATAGCGATTGTCGAGATACATCATATTGATCCATGCGCTATCCTATGGCAATATCGGTTACAATTTCACTTAATTAAGCAAAGCGCTTAGTTTTCAAAGCATTTAGTTTTTTGTATTTTTAATTTCTAATTTAACCACTACGTTTAAGTCGAGGAAATTTTGGATAATTATCTAGATCAAATTACCAAGTATTTCACTACAGTACCAATGTGGCCATTTGCATTACTTGGCGTAATCATCGTTATTGCCATTGGTGTCGAAATTATTAATCGCCGGCGACGAGCAGATACCGTAGATTATTATGACACTACTTTCAGAACAGAACTTGTTGGCTTATATCCTGTTCCCACGCACTGGCCAGAAGATCTCTCAGCTCATTTACGAACAAGATTACCTGTCATGCGAGATGCTTTTGATAGTCTGAAGGGTTTTATTCCTCAAGATCAGTTGCGTGATTACAACATCGCCTGGAATAAATTCTACGATTTTTGTCGTATGAATGGTGTGATTGATGAAAAGCAAGCTGGTACAACGCCGTTATCTGAAGCAGAGCAAGATTCAAAGCAAGTCTTCCATCAGCTCGTAACCGATCTGTTGGCCTATACCGATCAATTCAAACGGTAAAGGCAAAAAAATTTTCTGTAAACCTGGCTCCTGAACTAGGGAGGTTATTGAAAACAGACAAGCTTTAATGGCAAGCTTGCCGGTACTTGCTCCGGTTTTGTTTTTTCCATTCAAACATCACCCGACGTTATGAAAAATTGCCATACGCTCTCATTGTTCTTGCAATATTGTATGAGCCTGCCGATCAGCTTTATATCATGAATGAACAAATAGATCAGCAGAAAAATAACCCTATTTATGTGCATCCTGTCACATCCTATCGTGAGATGAGCACATTTATCGACGTTCCCTGGCGGATATACGCAAATGATCCCCTGTGGGTGCCCCCACTTCGCCTAGAACGACGCTTGCATTTTTCCAGATTTAACCCTTTTTTAGAGCATGCAAAGTGGCAAGCCTGGATTGCTTACAAAGGCAAAGAGGCTGTCGGTAGAATCAGTGCACAAGTGGACACGCTCCACAGACAACGTTATGGCGCAGACACAGGTCATTTTGGTTCGCTGGAATGCATTAACGATAGCAAGGTCTTTGCTAAGCTTATGCATACCGCTGAAATATGGCTTACTGAACAGGGCACATGTCATGTAAGTGGACCTTTTAATCTTTCCATCAATCAGGAGAGCGGTATTTTAGTAGAGGGCTTTGATACACCACCGGTTGTCATGATGCCGCATTCACCCAAATGGTATGGTCCATTGCTGGAACAGTGTGGCTACCAGCCTGCCAAAGATCTCCTCGCTTATAGGATTGCAGTTGATTTTGAACCACCGAGAATCATGCGGACGGTTATTCAGAAATTTTCAAAGCAAATCAAGCTGAGAACTCTACGCCGTGATAAATTTTCTGAAGAAATGGAAATACTGCGCGATATCTTTAATGATGCCTGGTCAGAAAATTGGGGATTTGTTCCTTTTACTCAACCGGAATTTGCAGAACTGGGCAGCAATCTGCGCTGGCTAGTCCCAAGTGAGTATATCCAGATTGCGGAAGTAGAAGATGTTCCTGTAGCGTTTATGGCTGCCCTCCCCAACCTTAATGAAATTTTTGCCCAACTCAATGGCAATTTGTTTCCGACAGGCTGGCTTCGTTTAATTAAGCAGCTAAAATCCAACACAGTTCGAACTGCCCGCATTCCGCTAATGGGTGTGCGCAAGCAATTTCATAATACTCCCCTTGGCATGGCGCTGGCTTTCATGGTGATCAATGCGCCGAGGCAAGCTGGGCTTGCCAGAGGAGTCAAAGAAGTCGAACTGTCCTGGATACTTGAAGATAACAAGGCTATGCGCAGTATACTCGAAAGTATTGGCTGCAAAGAGTATAAGCGATACCGACTTTATGAAAAAACACTCTAGTTGATCAACGCAAGTGCCCTAGCATTTAATTGCGACACTCTTGGCTTAGAGGCAGTACTGAGCTATCTGCTCAGCTATCTGATACTGCCAATTATTTCAGTTGAGAGGTTGTAAAAAAATCGTAGCGAGCACCTAAAGCGCGAGGCAGACGGAACGGAGATACGAGACATATCAAATAGATAGGCGAGGATCGAGTACCGCCCAACACAGCGATTTGGGTGCGCAGTAGATTTATTCACAACCTCTGAAATGGCGTTTGTGTTCAGACGATTACACTACTCTTTCCAGGAGCAGGAATTGATGCTGACAAAGTTGACGACTGGTTGCTGGTAGAATTCATTTAGAAAATAGCTAAATAACTGCCATGGTTGAATTGCTGGGTTATGCGATGCGACCCTTCATTCTAGCCAGATCAATACTTATTTTCGAATAAAAATAATCTGATTTAATGAAAATCATCGAGAAATACATCACACGGGAGTTGCTCTTCCCTTTTTTTACCGTACTTAGCATTCTTGTGGGGCTTTTCGTTAGCTTCAGTATCGCCCGGTTACTGGCTAGTGCAGTCACTGAAACACTCGGCATGGTCGCCATGCTTCAACTGGTGATGTTAAAAGCGATCATTGCTCTGGAAGTGCTGATTCCTATCTCATTCTATGTTTCTGTCATTTATGGATTGAGTAGAATGAACAAGGATCAAGAGATGAACATACTGCGTTCTGTCGGATTCAGCGATTATCGTATTCTCTTTACAGTATTAATGATCGCGATTCCTGTTGGAATTATCAGTGGTGTACTCTCACTTTATGCACGACCCTGGGCTTATGCTGAAACCTACATCCTCGATGCGCAAGCTGAAGTCGAACTGAATGCCAACCGTTTCCAGGCAGGACGTTTTTATGGCAGTGAAAAAAGCGGCCGCGTGATTTTTGTACAAGCCAAGGATAATTCTGGCACACGTATGGAAGAAGTATTTCACTTTGTCAAGAAAGAGGGTATCAGTGAGATTGTCGTAGCAAAAAAAGCCTTTCAACAACAACAAATATCACTGGAGCAGCGACCACATACCGAATTGTTTGATGGCTATATTTATCGTCTTGCCTACCCAAAAGATGAAGACAGTGTAATTCAATATGAAAAAATGACCTATTTCATTGAAAACGAGCAATCAAAGTGGCATCGGCGCAAAGCTGCGCCAACACGTATGCTGTGGGAATCTGAAAGAACTCAAGATATTGCAGAGCTTCAATGGCGGCTTTCTCGTCCAATTGCAACCATTCTGCTGGCTTTGATCGCTGTCTCGTTCACACGCCTTTCTCCTCGTCAAAACAAAAGCGACAAAACCTTTCTGATTGCTGCCATCGTGTTTGCTATTTACTATAATCTCAGCGGCTTGGCTCAAACGTGGGTAGAGCAAGGAGTAGTCGGTGCTATGCCGGGTATATGGTGGTTATATCTGCTGCTTTTTATTTTCGCTGGACTACTTCTACCTGGCTCAAGACAAAAACTGTTTAGAAGACAATGAAAACTGCCTCCCGTTATATCGCCAAACAGATAGTGATGGCTATGACCATCGCTACCCTAGTGTTATTACCGTTATTTAGTTTCTTCGATTTATTGGATCAACTTGATGATGTCGGCAGAGGCACCTATCAGACGAGAGATGCTTTTCTGTACGTTGCCATGCTGATGCCACGCCGGTTTATTCAGATTGCGCCCTTTATTGCTCTGCTCGGTACAGTTGGTGCGCTAGGTAAATTAGCTATTAATCTGGAATTAGTGACCTTACGTGTCGCAGGATTGTCACCCGTTCAGCTTAGCATAGTGCCTGTTGGCATTGGGGTGGTATTAATTCTGATCATCGCTGTGATGGAACAGTTCATCGCTCCGCAGCTTCAACAAAAAGCCATTGCACTCCGAGCCACTGCGCTGGAGAAAACGGCTGAGCTTGGAAAGGGGCTTGGGATCTGGACACGCGATGAGCATAATATTTTACGCATCGGTGAAATCCTGCCTGGAAACATAGCAATTGATGTCGAAATTATGCATTTTAATGAACAGGGCTTGCTTGCTACGCACACGTACGCAAAGTTTGCGGATATCCTCAATGATGAATTATGGAGATTAAACGATGTGACTGTCAGAACATTCACAGAGAAAAACACAGAGAAAAACATTGCACTAACTACTGCCAGCACCGTAGAGTGGCAATCCTTTCTTAAAGCAGAAGATATTGCCACATTGACCAAGCCCCCCGAAAGTCTTTCCCCGGTGGAGTTAATACGACATGCGGAATTTCTGCAAACAACCGGTCAGAAAGCCGATGCCTATCTCATGGCTATATGGCGCAAAATAAGTAGCGCACTCATGATCATTGCCATGATATTGCTTGGCATTCCTTTTATTTTCGGTTCGGTCCGTGAGGGGTTGGGAGGCAAACTGACTCTGGCTACTATCATCGGAGTGGGTGTTTATCTGCTCGATCAAATCATTGCTAACGCTGGCTTGTTACTGCATTTGAATCTGGTATTGACATCCTTCCTTCCCAGCCTAACCCTTATTGCTCTGACCATTCTGTGGTTGCGGCGAATTTATTAATTTTTTATCTCACTTAGATTTCAATCCTAGTTCATGTCGACAATTTATATTTATATCCATGGTGAAAGCGAAATCAGCCTCTGGGGACTGAGTGGGCGCGAACGGCTGCAACGTACAGCAGCATCCCTCAAACAAACCCATTTGACTGATAACCCTGCAGATATTCCAGACGATGCGCCTGCGCTGCTGCTACGCGCTGATCATCTGTATGATGCCAGAGTGATTTCTGCTTTAATCAATTTGCAAGAAGACATCGTACTATGTAACCAAAGCAGCATCGCTGTTGCCATCCGCACCGTAGGAAAAAACGTCCCCACCCTGATTGAAGCTTTACGCAGCGCATATACGCCAGCACTCTCCAGTATCAAGCAATACACTCTGAAAGATTTGCAGCTAGGTATCCAGCAAAACCTGAAGAAAAAAGAGCCCCCTTATATCCTGTCGATCAGCACAATCAATCGCAAAGCACTTGAATGGGAATTGTTTGCAGGCTCTTATAAAGGTGTGACTGATCTGGTCACCAAGTGGCTATGGCCAATACCTGCATTTTGGGCAACCCACCTCTGTGTGCGCTGGAAAATAACGCCTAATCAGGTGACGCTGTTCAGCTTGCTATTAGCAGTTTTTGCAGGGGTTGCTTTCTGGTATGGCTACTACGCAAGCGGCCTGATCATGGGGTGGCTCATGACTTTCCTGGATACCGTGGATGGTAAACTAGCACGTGTTACGCTTAGTTCAAGCCGGCTGGGCGATGTGCTGGATCATGGCTTGGATATCATTCACCCACCGTTATGGTACCTTGCCTGGGGTATCGGCTTGACGACAACCGCAGTCCCTCTGGCGAATCTGGAATTATTGGTCTGGCTGATGTTTGCGGGTTACATCGGCGGGCGTATCTGCGAAGGATTATTTGAATTCTGGCTTGCGCCCTTTGTAATGTTTATCTGGCAACGGATCGATTCGTTCAATCGCCTGATTACCGCACGACGCAATCCCAATTTAATTCTAATGACTGTCAGTTGGCTAGCTGACCGACCAGATATCGGATTCTTGCTGGTTGTTGGCTGGCATGGTTTATCGACGCTTTTTCTGGCCTGGCGAGTGCTCGTTGCCTGGCAAATCCGACGCCAGGAGGGATCATTAACATCATGGATGGAAGCAATCGACCCAGTACGCGACAGACAGCAACTGGCCGTCAGAGCGTTCACCCGCGTTCCGCTCGCCGAGAAAAATGGTAGCGCCGTTGCGAATTCATAGCTTGGAAACAGGAACAGCCCGTATTGGGTTGATTCTCAATCCGTTAGGCGGAAAGGCACGCAAACGCCATCACGTGATCAAACAGATACTGGCTGGAATGCCTGACATCCACCAATGGGAAGTCAGCAATGCCTCTGATTTCGACACTTCAGTGAAAGCGCTCATCCAGGCAAAGATTGACTGGTTGATCATCCTGGGAGGAGATGGGACCTTGCAGGGAATACTCAATCGTCTGTTTGCCTGGTTACCTTCTGAGCAATGGCCGGTTCTGACCATTATTCCGGGTGGAACCACCAATATGACTGCGCTGGATCTGGGCATCCGCGGCAAACCGGATCATATCCTGCGTCGCTTAAAGCATTATTTGCAGCAATCCGCTCCACATCCAGCCCCTGTTCTTGTTGAACGGCCGGTGCTATGCATCGAGCAAGCAGGACGAGAGAAAGTCTACGGTATGTTTTTCGGGCTGGGATTGATTGCACGGGGGGTTAAATTCTCCCGCAGCCCAATCAAACAAATAGGTATCACTGGCGATATTTTTACGACACTCATCGTATTACGATCTTTATTAGGCACCTTTCTGGGCAAACCGCATCCCGAATGGGCACCGGTGCAAATTGCGACTGTAAACGAAAGAGGCGAAAGGCACGAGGAAAACTACTTATTCGTACTGGTCAGT
This sequence comes from Nitrosomonas sp. Is37, assembly GCF_033063275.1. Taxonomy (NCBI): domain Bacteria; kingdom Pseudomonadati; phylum Pseudomonadota; class Betaproteobacteria; order Nitrosomonadales; family Nitrosomonadaceae; genus Nitrosomonas; species Nitrosomonas sp. Is37. The sequence continues at coordinate 20,519 of NZ_JAWJYP010000015.1, forward strand.
GCGCTGGAACAACTATTAATGGGCATTCGCCCTTATTGGGGACATGAACCTGCACCCCTACATGTGACCTTTGTCCGACAGCACAGCAAAAAATTCTGGTGCTCAATTTGGCCGCTGATTGCGGGTCGTGGTCATAGCCTCAAGAAAGAGCATGGCTATGTTAGTTACAATACCGAGGTGTTGGAATTATTGCTGGATGATGAATATATCGTGGACGGGGAGCTGTTTCATGCCTCGCGCCAACATGGACCTCTACACATCTCGGTCAGCGGACCCATCACTTTTCTCGTACTGTAACTAGGGCTAACGATGAAAAAAAACAAGTTATCTCTCACTGAGCAAGCACCCGCACCGCTAGTAGAAATTATCGCTTCACAGAATGCCCAAGCGGTATCGCCGGATTTTAGGCATCTGGTTGAGGCAATTAAACAACATTTTGCTGCCTCACTGGATGCAGTCATCCTGTATGGCTCCTGTCTGCACACCAGTAATCTGAGTGAGGGCATCGCCGATTTTTACGCCCTGGTCAATGACTACCACAGCGCTTACCCGGAACGCTATCTGGCTCATTTAAATGCCTGGCTGCCCCCCAATGTGTTTTATCTGGAAGTTACCCAGCAGGAGAAAACCTTCCGAGCCAAGTATGCAGTCATTTCAACCGCCGACTTCGAATACGGTAATCAATTCTGGTTTCATCCCTATTTGTGGGCGCGCTTTGCCCAACCGGCACGTTTACTTTATGTGCGTGATGACACTATCCGTCAGCGCGTCAATATGGCTATGGCGCAAGCAGTAGTAAAATTTCTGAAATCCGGCCTGTTAGCGCTTGAGGCACGCGCAATAAAAGCTGAAGAAATCTGGACACAGGGTCTAATGCTGACCTACGCTGCAGAATTACGCGCTGAGCGGGAAACACGGGCACGCCATCTGGTCCAGCTCAATCTGGATAATTATGCTCGTCTGTCGGTCGCTGCCTTGCCTGCTTTGAATGGCTTGCTGACTGGACAAGCCGATGGGCATTATTACTGCCATGCCACGTCAGCGGATAACCGGCGCGCCCGCCTGCACTGGCGGTTAAGACGCTGGCAGGGCCGAATTCTCTCCATCCTGCGCTTGAGTAAAGCTACGCTGACATTTCACGACTACCTTAATTATGCTGCCTGGAAAATCGAACGTCACAGTGGTGTCCGGGTTGAAATTACACCCATGCTGCGACGCCACCCGATCCTTTGGGGATTCAAGGTCATGTGGCAATTGCTGCGACGGGGAGTGCTGCGCTGATTTTTTTATTGATTGATTCCTTTCAGGAGAGAACTTTATGACTCACTTATCTCGCCTCTTCACTTGCCTGTTGCTATTCACCCTCGCCGCCTGCTCTACCCTCTATTACAGTGGGCTGGAAAAAATCGGTATTCCCAAGCGTGATGTGCTGGTGCATCGGGTGGAAAAAGCGCGCGACACTCAGGAAGAAACTAAAGAGCAGTTCAAGTCAGCGCTGGAGCATTTCACCGCTGTAACCAACTTCAAAGGCGGTGATCTGGAAGCAGTCTACAACAAACTGAATGACGAATATGAAGCCAGTCTCGCCAAAGCAAACGAAGTCAGCGTTCGCATAGCCGACATCGAAGATGTCTCTCATGCATTGTTTGACGAATGGAGACAGGAAATCACTCAGTATTCCAACGCATCACTCAAACGCAGCAGCGAGCAGAAACTGTTGGCTACTCAAGCACACTACCAGCAACTGATCACCACCATGAAAAATGCTGAGAGCAAAATCAAACCAGTGCTGACAGTATTCAAAGATCAAGTCATGTTCCTCAAACATAACCTGAACGCACAAGCGATTGCCTCGCTGAAGGGTGAGCTGGGCACACTCCAGTCTGATATATCCTCACTCATTAGTTCGATGGAAAAATCTATCAATGAAGCTAATACGTTTATCAAGACTATGGAGAAGAAGTGATGGGTAGTATAAAAGCTAAATTAGCTAATTGTTAAGAAACATAAGAGGATATCGTGTGCCTTACCGGAAGCGGTGTCATTTTTGACGAATTAATTTATATAGCAGCGTCATTTTGAAGGTCTAATTTTAGTCAAGCATGGACAACGACTCCCTGATAGCGGTCGCTGAAGATCTTGAATATCTCTCGCAATGGGGATCTGAAATCTCCAATGCAGAAATACGTCGTGGTACAGCTATACTCCGCAGATTACTAGTTGAAGATGCATATGGTGTAGCGTGGCGATCTATTGGGAAAGCAAAACAACCTTCACTGATCGCTGTTGATTTATCGCTTTTGCTTGGTAAGCATGCCACCGAGGTAGTCTACGCACTAGCAGGTGGAGCGCTATTCCGTGGTATGTCTATGGCCTGCATGTTTCTTAATAAAGGAACCACTCCTCTTGGTGAAACACCACCCCCACCAATTCGAAAGAATGGCTACCCATTTGAACGCTTATTTACTCTTTCTGAATATCTCTCATCACTATCCGATGTCGTAGAAGGCCGGGAATTTAACCGGCGGGAAGTAATTAAGTATCTCGCTAACGTAAAGGGAGGAGTTCACCTGAGTGCTCAGCAACGAAAAACTGAAGAGAAGCTCATTGCACGACTGGGCAAGATCGAAAAGAAGATCATGGTCCACAATACCGACGGATTGCTTGTTGAAGCTGTCGCGATCGGTCAGTCACTTGGCGACTCGGAAGATGCAAGGCTCTTCATCAAAGAGATCAAGGCGCGATTTCATGCTCAGTAGCCACGCTATTGAATTCCTCCACCCCGCCGGCTCCAGTGGCTCCTGAATTTAAACATTAGACTCTTATATGAACCGCGATTCATACAACAAGATTGCCAGTCAATGGGATGAGGCCCGTAAGGAATTCTACGGACGGGAGAGAGATTATCTCGACTTACTGTTATCGGATTTATCGGATAACGCTTTGGTGATGGATATCGGCTGTGGTACCGGGCGTCCGATGACAGAGTATGTCATCTCCAAAGGTCACAGGGTCATCGGTATTGATCAGGCCGATGAATTTATCAGGCTAGCCAAGGCTCGTTTTCCAAATGAACAGTGGATGCTAGCTTCCATCGAGCAATTCGAATTCAACCTCGATTTTCATGCTGCCATCATGTGGGATTCTCTGTTTCATATTGACCGCTCAAAACACGCCACCATACTGCGCAGAGTTGTCGAGAAACTGCCAAGAGGCGGAAAGATTATGCTGACAGTTGGCGGTTCTGCACACCCACCATTTACAGACACGATGTTTGGGCAAACATTTTTTTACGATTCAAACACGCCAGAAGAAACTAGTCTTATTCTGCATGACTTGGGCTACCAAATAGTGATTGGGGAATTCATGAACAAACCCACCACAGGACGTGACAAAGGACGCTATGCGATCGTCGCACAGAAAGTCGATATGCAGCAAACTGAAGATATAAATTAAATAAAAAAACATGCGCTTACCTAAAACAGCAAGGAGAGAAGATTAATAGTAGTCGTATATACCAATTCCAATTTTCATCATATATGTTCTAATTATGAACATAAAAGCTCGGCACTTATCAATTTCACATTTTTTAGTTGCCATCCCTAATTCCCTTAAGTAGTCTGAACAAGGTGCTCAATAAAAGACAGCATCAGTAGCTCATAACAAATCAAGAATCCTGAGTTCATTCCCGTGTTTACCCATGATTTTCTTTTTTAGGAGATATTCAAATGAACAATAATCCAGTTGGGTGGTTTGAAATCTACGTGCAAGATATCGAGCGGGCTAAACGTTTTTATGAAGCTGTCTTCCAGGTCAAACTGGAACAGTTAGACAGCCCTCCCGGAATGGAAATAGAATTGTGGGCTTTTCCGATGGTAAAGGATGCAAGAGGAGCGTCTGGAGCATTGGTTAAGATGAAAGATGGACCTTCAGGTGGAAACTGCGTTTTGGTTTACTTCATGTGTACCGACTGTGCCGTTGAAGCTACTCGTGGCGGCTGCTGCCGGCGGGCAAATAGTGCGAGAAAAAATGTCTATTGGTCAATACGGCTTTATCTCTTTGGTTGTTGATACCGAAGGCAACATGATTGGGCTGCATTCGATGCAATAACATCATCCTGGAACGGATAACTCAGTAGTATTTCACGCCCGGCAAATACATTGGAGAAGTTTCTGAATAAGTCATGATGTCCGCAAGACATGCTAACCAGCTCATTGGTTTCCTGGGTTCAGGTGAGACTACCTATGCGGGAACGACGAATTGGCTTTATTCTGTATCCCCTTGGTCTGTGCCTGATTTATCAGTTACTGGGTTGTCCAGTTTATTAGAAATTAAGCTTGACTCCAAATTCTGAGCGATTTCAACCATAACAGGAGTGTGATCAGAAGGTCGTTCCAATTTTCTAGGCTCCTTATCGATGATGCAGCTTTTACAGATACTGGCCAGTTCATTACTGAGCATGATATGGTCAATACGCAACCCCCTGTTGCGGCGAAAAGCGAGCATGCGATAATCCCACCAAGTATATGATTTGTCCGGCTGATCAAATAAACGAAAACTGTCAACGAGACCAAGTTTTAATAATTCCTGGAAAGCATTTCTTTCAGGCTCACTGCAAAGCACATGGTCTTTCCATAATTCAGGATCATGAACATCGCGATCTTCCGGCGCAATATTAAAATCTCCGAGCAAAGCTAAGCGTGGATAGCGTTCCAGTTCCTTGCTGAGCCATTGGCTCAGCGCGGTTAGCCACATTAATTTATATTGATATTTGTCTGAATCAATACTTTCCCCATTGGGTACATACACACAGATCACGCGTACACCCTCATAAGTAGCAGCAATAATTCGCTTCTGCATGTCATCCAAATTGGGGATAGCCATGACAACATCAGTGCCGTTTTGTTTGCTCAATACAGCAACACCATTAAACATTTTCTGACCGACATAGATGGATTGATAACCAAGTGCAGCAATTTCAGTGGTCGGAAAATTATCATCCTGTAATTTGGTTTCCTGCAGACATAACACATCTGGTTGATTAACCTCTAACCAATTGATGACCTGTGGCAGGCGGACTTTCAATGAATTAACATTCCAGGTAACAATTTTCATAGTATTAATTCTTATTATTCAGTTAGTTTCTGCAAAACACATCATAGATTCTGTAGGCAATCCATCATAATGCACAGCATATAATTGATTCAACTCATTAACTTATTAAAGTTTACACATGATACATACTAATAGGCGTTAGCCAATTTAAGGTCGTTCCTATTAGAAATTACTGAGAAATCTGCTATTGAAACATTAAAATATGTATTTTTATAGCCTTATTTTGATTTTCTCACTGAGAAGACCGTCGACAAAGTAGAAGAGCATCCTCAATTTCTGATAAAATTTTAGGTTCTGAATTTTATAAGTGCCACGCAAGGAATTCCATCATGACTTATGTAGTAACTGAAAGTTGTATCAAATGTAAATATACTGATTGTGTCGATGTATGCCCGGTGGATTGCTTCCGCGAAGGTCCCAATTTTCTCGTAATTGATCCCGATGAATGTATTGACTGCACGTTATGTGTAGCTGAGTGTCCAGTAGAAGCGATTTATGCTGAAGATGATGTTCCTGACGATCAACGCGGCTTTATTGCGCTCAATGAGGAATTATCCAAGATTTGGAAACCTATCATCGAGAAAAAAGATGCACTTCCAGATGCCGACGAGTGGGCCAATGTTAAGGACAAACTGGATAAACTGGAGCACTAACTTAAATCTAGATACGCTGCTAATGCCGTCTTACTCATGACTATCTGTTCGACGGCATCTGCAGGATCATTGCATCAAACCCATCAAGCCGTTATCCCAACCAGGAATATTGGGCTTATTTAACAGAAACGCATTCCCTCATTACTCTGCCCACTGGTTTTTTCTAATCGATCTCAAAATTTTGCTCCTGTGCCAACCAATGCTGCTGACGCAATCTTGTAGGAAAAAGTCTGTGGCTCAAGGTTATCCAGTTGCTGCCCATCTATCTCAGCATGTGGATACAAGAAGAATGGCACTTTTCCTGTTTTGCCATTTTGGCCCAAGGAGATATTTTCGCCATGGTTAAAAGCTACCCAATTCATCTCCCAGGCGCCAAACAATTTCTCTCTCAAAGCGTTGACTTGCTCATGATTGCGAGGCAGACCTTCTAATGCGATTACCTTGCATACATCAGCCGGATCAGCGGGTACCCAACCAAGCCCGGCGAGATAAAATTCTGCACGACAGTGTTGCGCTGTACTGACATCACCAAACTTACCTAAATTTTTGTTTAGCACTGATTCGTTTATCCGAATACCAAATTGCTGTCGTGCAGGAATACCCGAAGCACGGGCCAAGCCAACGAATAAGGCATTAATGTCCGCACACTTTCCATTTAGGTTTTCACTTGCTAGCATCTGCTTAACATCACCCTTTCCTCTGCCACGCACTTTCTGGTCATGAGTAGCATTGTCAATTACCCAATCATAAATAAACCGGGCTTTCTGCAAAGGGGAATTGTTATTACTGTCTTTGGTAATGGAAGAAGCTGTTTTGCGTACAATACCATCTAATGGTATTTGTTGAGTTGATTGCAGAAAGCGCTTGATATTATCAGGAATAACTGCTTTGCCAGGTGCATTGTAGTACTGTAGATCACTTTGCCGTTGAGCGGTCTTGACGATGCTACTCACTGTAACTTGGCGTTCATCATTTCCATTCCATTCGGCATAAAAAGCCGGAAAATTCGTTTGAGGAAGGGTATAAAACTTTGCTGATTTAGCACTGCCATTCCAGACACTCCCTTGGGTAAACTGATAAGGCGTATCGTTGGTATCCGGTAGGGGCAACCATAGACGTGCATTCTTACCTGTTGCAGGCAAAGTCACTTGATATGACAACCGATAACTGCGCCATTTGCCAGGACTCGTGGTTTGCGCAAAAATTGATGGAGTAATAGGAAGCAAGGTAGCACTTGCACTGATCAGTTTGATAAAATCCCTGCGTTTCATACTCATCTCCTGTAACCAGTATAACTTTTGAAAATCTAATCTTATTACTTAATCAAGTCAATCAGCCTCCATCATGCCTACCCCTTCATCACAGCAACTTCCTGCAATTGAATTAGAAACCAGCGCACAGCCAACTCATACGATTTTGTGGATGCATGGACTTGGCGCTGATGGCAATGATTTCGTGCCTATTATACATGAGCTCGATCTACCACCTGACACCGCAATACGTTTTATTTTTCCTCACGCCCCTAAACAACCGGTAAGCATCAATCAGGGTCTCATCATGCGTGCATGGTATGACATCAAAAATATCAATCTAAATCAGTACGAAGATGAAGCGGGTATTCGTAGCTCCCAACATGCGATCACTGCAATGATTGAGCGAGAAAATCAACGTGGCATTCCCTCTACCAATATTGTGCTGGCTGGATTTTCTCAAGGAGGTGTCATAGCTCTGCAGGTTGGCCTGCGTCACCCAGACAAATTAGGGGGCATTATGGTGCTATCAAGCTATCTGCCGTTAGCGCATACACTTACCAAGGAAGCACATAATGCTAATACCCCCACCTCCATTTTTATGGCGCATGGTAACTATGATCCTATTGTACCGATCCACTTGGCAAAAACTTCCCATCAGCAGCTACTGGAGGCTGGCTACCAGGTCGAATGGCATGAGTACCCAATGGAGCATTCTGTATGTGTTGAGGAATTGGCCGATATTAGCAAATGGTTGCGACAAGTCTTGCGATGATAAACTAAATCGTAAATGACAACGATTTAATAAAGACTCGATCTATGCGTTTCTTGACAAAATAAACAGCATCTTTATAATCCACTTTTTATTGCTGAATTGTGTTCTTAAGTACGTAGAACTCAAGATTGCGGGAATAGCTCAGTGGTAGAGCACAACCTTGCCAAGGTTGGGGTCGCGAGTTCGAGCCTCGTTTCCCGCTCCAATATCGAGATAAATTGGATTTTTTATCTATTTGCTAAAAAAATCCATATCGCATTATTCATTGTGGTGTTACGATACAGACCACATTCTGATCATAAAAATGAATGGCGGGGTGGCAGAGTGGTTATGCAGCGGCCTGCAAAGCCGTCTACGCCGGTTCGATTCCGACCCCCGCCTCCAAAATCCAGTATATTTTGATTGCCCGGATGGTGAAATAGGTAGACACAAGGGACTTAAAATCCCTCGGACAATTGCGTCCGTGCCGGTTCGACTCCGGCTCCGGGCACCATAAATCAATGATTTATAAAAAATTATCCGCAATATAAAAATTCTGGTGCATCAGTCGTGCATCAAAAATTAACTGCTCTTTTCAATCTTCTGGTTTTCAACCAGCTTTCGCCCCAAGGGGTAGAGAATTGAACCTAAAAACCGTTTTTAGGTTGAACCCACAGAAATTAAAAAACCCGCGCGAGGCGGGTTATTGCAACAATTTACTCAAAACAATTTACTCAAGAGTGATGCAACGTTGCATTTTTTAACATCTAATCCGGTATCGTCTCCAGAACTCAACAATTTTATTAGAACGATTCTTTTATAAAGGGAATTGAATAGCTATTCTTCTTTTCTTCCTCTTTGCTTTATTCTTTTCAGATTGTTCAGCTTGTATTCATGATCTCCAGTATAAAGTTATCACCAACAGAAGAAATTCTGATCAACAAAAAAATCAAGGAGGTATAACATGAAAACAAGAACTAAAATGAACTCGTCAGTGAAATTATTATCTGCAATGTTGTTAAGCGTTACTTTAGCGACTCCAATGGTGGTTGAAGCAGGACGAGGCCATCATCACCATCATCATCGCCACCATCATCATGACCATCATCGCCACCACCATCATGACCATCATCGCCATCATCAACATCATCAACATCATCATCACAACACACAGAATATTTATTACAACCAACCCTATTATCCACCCGTATACGGTGGCGGCTATTACCGTCCAGCACCGGGTAACTTTTTCTTAGGAGTTAATACAGGAAATGTTGGTCTTATGTTGTCGGGCTATTAAGCCGGATATTTCACCAAGCGGATGTCTATATCGCGAGCATGAGTATCTTTACGGATAGCTTTCAAAACTATGAAAGTAACATTGGCTTGTATTAATAATTTCTATTTTATATGTGGAAACTTTATAAAATAAAGATTGTATCTAGATACAGAAGAGCGTGAAATTTTGCTCATCTGCTATTAAATAAATGGTGTGTATCTTGTAATCATCAACAAAAAGAAAATAGGATATGAAATTTATGAAAATCTTAACAGAATTAACCCTGATAGCATTACCAAGTTTGTCATTTACAAAAACACCCTATTGGGTTGAAGATTGGGACGATTGCGATGAGTGGGATGATTGCTGATCAGTTTATTAAAAATAAACTAAGTATCTGATATCCAGGAAGCTTTCTTTATTCTCTAGGAGCTATGTTCGTACTCCTAGACAATTATGCAGATAGGCACAGGATACTGTTTCATTTACGGAGTAACCCTAAATCTAATGATTTAATCGGCGCGCGCCTAACCTTTCTTTCCTAAATATTCTTAGGAAAAGTAAAAAAGTACTTATTGATATCTAGCAAGAAAAATTGACGGTATTTTTAAAACCCGAAGAATAAGAATCATTATGTTAGAATGTTTTTGTGATATTTTGCGGTTATAGCTCCAGCACCAGCTTAACATTCAAAGAAACTCAAAATATTCTATAATCCCTTAATATTCCAGGATTAGTTGATTATTTTATATGATAATCCATTAACTAATAATAACTGCCAACAAATTGTTGGTATATTTATTAGCAAATGCTAATATCAAAATTCAGATATCAACAAATTACCAAACCCTAAGCACTAGTAATATTTAGAGATTTTTATATTTTAAACCAGCCAACGTTTACTAATTTGCATCTAATATTTGAACGCTATTTTAATGAAAAGAGCATTTACAATGAAAAAATTACTTTTTGCCATTTTAGTTTCTATGATGTTTGCAAGTAACCTTTATGCAAAAAAAAGCAAGGGCAACGTATCAAAAGGTGCATTCAGCTCCAAGCAAAGCACTTCTCAATCTGCTCCCGCACAACAAAAGAGCACTAATACACCGAATTCTTCGGCATCAGCTCAAACGCAGGATACCGCGCCTAGCAAATCTGCGCCCTCACCAGCAACCAGTTCAAGCGCATCTACATCAGCACCAACACCTAGCGCACCAACATCTAGTGCAGCAGCACCTACCGCAGCGGCACCTAGCGCACCAGCTGGAAATCCATCATTACTTCAATCAATGATGCCAGCTTTAGTAGGTGGCGCAGTTGGAAGCTATGTCGGCAGCAAATTGGCCGATGATGGAGGCAATGAAAAACCAGCAGAAGGAAATGAAGCAAAGAAAGAAGAAGAGTTTTTAAAGCCATAAGCATATTATGGCATCACCCATTTGATCACGAAGAAACCACCAAGGAGGATATGCTTTCTTAGGTGGTTTCTAATCTGAATTCATAAAAAGGATTCAGATTAGAAATCAAGTTCTCGGATAGAATCAATCTGCTCAATGCTTGATAGCTGATGAGTTTTCGGAAGCAAAAGCGGCCTCAAGTCGCTGGATGACTTTACCACTTTCCAGTTCTGCGCTCAGCCAAGCATTCACCTTTGTAATCAAGTCTGGATCGCGTGCCAGTAAAAGCGCCTTATCATTCTGAGTGAAGATCTCAGCGGTCGCTCGGCACAGCCTGGGATCGCGCTGTGTCTGCAAATTCACCTCCACATCGTCAGTCACCATCACATCTGCCCGGCCGGTAGCGATTTCCTCAAATATTGTCCGATTATCGGCGTGCAAAATAGGCTGCACATTGTGCAAGTGATCTCGAACAAAGCGCTCGTTTGTCCCACCGGGATTTACGATCACACGCACACTCGCTTGATTGATCTCGCTCAGTAAATCAAATTGCGCCTCAGTTCCACATCGCACGATTGGTGTTTTACCACCCCGATGATACGGTATAGAAAACATCCCGATTGCGGCCCGTTCAGCAGTGACGCTGATTCCTCCGATCGCTAGATCGAAGCGGTCGTCCTGATAATCAGTCATCAACGTAGGCCAGCTCGTTCGAATGAATTGAGGCTCGGCACCAAGAAAAGCCGCAAGCGAAATTGCTGAAGCGACGTCAGCACCAATAAGCGCTCCCTTTGACTCCAGTGTAAAAGGCGCATAGTCACCTGTCGTGCCAATTCGCAGTATCCTGCTCGCTGCAATTCGCTTCAGCGCCGGAACCGGCGACGGTCGCAATCGCGAGAGCACATCAAACAGCGCGCTTATATCCCGTTCATCTACACTTCGCCCTGTAATGCTGCCCGCTGATCTCGCATAATAGGTATGGAAATCCTTTCGCTGAAATTCGGGCATCGCAAGATAAATGGCCTGCATTAGTCGAGCGCTTATCTCATTCAATTGCGGACGCAGCTCAGTATTCAGATCGCGCGGAGCTAGCGGGGGTGCAACATTTGCAGTGCGCCACTGATCGATGAACCGCTGTTGCATTTCACGCGCAAGTCGCATCTGCAAAGCAAACAGCTCCCGTGCTGGTTCGGCGGAAATACCGAGTATCTGTGCCTGCACTACAACCGCCTCGAGCACAGAGTGTTCACGAGCAACATCAAGAACTGGAACGTGGCGCAGATATTTCCATGCGGCGACCGCTTGCATCAGCTCAAGACGCTTGTCGATCAGAACGAAGACCTGCCGAACTTGCGCTTCATGGTCGACAAAGCCAACCTGGGCGGTTGCTGCGCCCGTTAGCGCAAGTAAGATACCCAGGATGCAGTAGATTTTTAAAACTGCACTACGCCAAATTAATGTAGCGCCTATAATTGATAACTGTTTTCTAAAGGATAAATCCATTTTTAGGGTAGTCACCAGCCTGAAACGAATGACGATTCATAGAAAATGTTCCTTTAACATAAAAGCCGCTTTTAGGTTTAACTGTTTGAATCGATATCTTGTAACAGCGTTGCCCGGGTAAACCCTTGCCAGTTACGCACGAACGCGTCGATAATCGCCAAAGTCTTCTCAGTCAGACTGGTAACAGCCGTAGTAAAGTTTTTCTCGAACTCGCTCGGTGAATCGGGATGAATGTCGATAAGATTGGTTACTGACTTGATGGCGAACATAGGCGTGTCAGTGATATACCCCACCCAAGCGACGGCAGTAGCTTCCATTTCCTTAAGAATCGCGCCGTGGGCTGCGATCGCCGCCAGATCCTGATCAATAAAATCAAGAGAGTTGCCGCTAGAAATATTGCCGAGCGGAAGACTAAGCTCACGTGCCAAATAGCTAACATCAAGTGACGGATAAGCGCCTTCCCCGAATTTATCCCACCCGGGAAGTGGAATGCGATGGTCATGAAAGTAAAAGGCTGAGTCGCTTAAATAAACCCTTCCTATGAAGGCTCCATGTTTAGCAAAACTACCGGCTGTACCGGCGCTCACCAAAATATCGGGCTGAAATTCCCTTACAGTTGCAAATGCAGCGACCGCTGCTGGCTCTGTGCCGATGCTATCAACTTGATAGCGAGGATCCTTTCCTGGAATGGTAATAGTGAGTTCAAAGGAACATGTTGAGTGATCTTGATAAATGCCTCGGTAGAACTTCAGCGGTAGACGTTTATAAAACGACTGTGGAACAAATGGTCTCAATCCCAAAGCATCGATCAAACCCTGTGCCTCGGATTCCATCGCCATGATAAAGGAAAGCTTAGGCATACGTGCAATTAGTAGCTGAAATCAGGCGGAAAAAGAACAGAAAAGCGTGAATGACTCAGGTTAGCAAACGATCCTATTAGTCTATAGGAGAAATAAGCACCTTTTTACTAAACTGCTAATGAATCGATTCAATAATGACTACTTTTAAAAGAATGGCGCGCCCGGCAGGATTCGAACCCACGACCACTTGGTTCGAAGCCAAGTACTCTATCCAACTGAGCTACGGGCGCTATCTTTTCCTCAATTCTATACAAATATTATAGCAAGTATCTTGCTTGGCAAAAATTAAAGTTTTTCTGAGATTGAGCGAGCGGACATCAGGCAGCAGCTGTCCGGCATAAATAACTGGTGGTATGGCTACATTCCCGACGCCGAACTGCCGTCCTCGCCTTGAACTTAGATTTCTCGGCTGATTGCGCACATTCTGAGCACCGGACTGCTACTTACCTCCAGAGTAACAAGCCGCTGAATACACCTGAATTGCCTTGTAAAAAATGTTTAGTAAAATCTCCCTACTTAAAGCGCAAAATTACCGCTTCAGCGTGAGCGTCCAGTCGTGAAGCGCTTTGAGTAATCCCCGGATATGCTCGCGCGCTGCTTCGTCAATTAATCTGCCATTCTGATCAAAAACATTCTGTGCATTGCCAATCATCACCTCTGGTCGGTTAAGCAATCGCACATCCAGGTATACTACAGTTTGACGCAAATGATATTGAGCGCGTGCCGTGCCGAAACGGCCGGGGCTGGCGCCCATTACCGCAGCAGGCTTACCAGAAAAAGGCTGTTCGGGTGGACGCGAGACCCAATCAATCACATTTTTGAGCACACCAGACATGGAGTAGTTATATTCTGGCGTCACAAAAAGCAGTGCATCAGCAGCCCGGATTTGCTCTCGCAAGCGCTCCACTGGCGAGGGGAATCCCTTAGCGTAGACATCTTCGTTATACAGCGGGATTTCTGTGATATCCGCTATGGCAATATGCATCTGCGCCGGCGCAAGATGCATTGCCTCTCGCAGGGCTGCGGTATTATAAGAGCCTTGCCGCAAGCTGCCAGAAATACCCCAGCACATTGATTTCATTTGATCTCACTATGATTCTCCTTCGTTAATATGCTAATGATCCTAACAGCGATTTTTAGGATAATCCTTCAGCGTGAGAAAGAGAGCCCTTCACGACTGAATTTCAGAAAAAATAACCTTTGCGGCTGAACCCTTGCTCAGCCACGGTTCGAAGCTATGCTCAATTCATTCACTTATTCGCCTTGATTGCAGTATAAGCAGTGAAAAGATTACGGTAATCGGGAATATGATTAGAAAACAGGGTGCCGGGACCATCTATGTCATTTCGCCAGTCACGGTGCAGCTCACAAGCCCCCCAAACCAGCTCATCAACTGGGCGCCTGCTGCTGCATGCAGCTCTACGCTGCCTCGCGCGTCACCTCATTGAAAGTACCTTAGGCATCCGTCACCACAAATACCTCAAGTCCCTCTTCCAAAGCAGAAAGCACAGGAAATGCCACACAAACTTCAGTCACGACGCCAGCGATAATCAACTGTTTTCTAGCCGTTTGCCTGACCGCTTTAACAAAATCTTCGTTATCCCATGCATTAATTTGTCCTGGGCGTGCGATGTAGGGCGCATCTGGAAAGGTTTGTCTTAATTCCGGCACTAGCGGGCCATTTGGGCCATCCTCAAAACTGGTGGTTAGTATGGTTGGTAATTTAAAATACTTGGCTAAATCAGCTAAAGCCAATACGTTATTCTTGAATCTATCCGGCTCGAAATCACGTACCAATGACAGCAACCCGGCCTGATGATCGACCAGTGCGACGAGCGCATTGTTTTTATCGAGGCGATAATAAGTATTACTCATTTTATTCCTCCTCATAATGTATAAAAGAAGACAGTATCAACGCTGAGAATCCATTAATTCACCCTCTCTGGCGACTTGTTGCGCTTTCTGGTAACTCTCGATCAATAGCTGATAATGGGGCATAGCGCCTGAGTAAACTTGAGCCCACTCCATGGCATTTGGTCGACTCCATGATTTTTGTAATTCTGCCAGCACTGCCATGGTATCGATCGGCACTACGCCTACCTGGGTTAAACGAGCGACCGTCACATCCGTTGCCATTTGAGACACGCTACCCGAGGCATCGATTACCGCGAAAACCCTATATCCCTCATGAACCGCACTGAGACAGGGAAATGCCAGGCAAACGCTTGTCAGGGTGCCCGCTATGATCAGTGTTTTGCGTTTGGTGGCTTTTACTGCTGCAACAAAATCAGGGTTATCCCACACATTGACCTCACCGCGGCGAGCGATGTATTGGGCATGTGGCGCAAACTGATGAACTTCTGGAATAAGTGGTCCGTTTGGGCCTTGCGGAACCGATGCTGAGGTGATGACGGGAATTTTCTCCGCAGTCGCTGCCTTGGCCAGAGCGGTGACATTAGCTCGTAGCGCAAGAAGGGGAATATCTTTGACAATCTGAAACAAACCGCTTTGATGGTCAATCAGTAACATTGCCGCATCGCTTGGATCAATCTTCGGTATTCTTCCATCGAAATTGAGTGGTATATTCATTGCCATATCTCCTTCCAATTAAATTATCCCAGTGAATAACCCTCTCAGCTAACTGACTGAGAGGGAAAAGCCTAATGGGGTAACTGCCCGAAATGTCCGCTATTAAAATCTGCGATCGCCTGATCGATTTCAGCCTGACTATTCATAACGAAAGGACCTTGTCCAACAACCGGTTCATCAATCGGTTCACCACTGAGCAGAAGCGCCACCACATTCTCCTGGGCACTGCTAATCGATAGCGTTTCACCACTGCGATCGAGCGATACCATTTGCGCTGCTTTTACTTGCGTTTTTCCGTTGACCAATACTGCTCCATGCAAAACGATGAGTGCTGCACTCCAGCCCTCGGGTAATGATAACTCGGCTGACTTTTCGTGGTGCAAGCGCAAGTCCCAAACATTCATGGGTGTAAACGTGCGCGCAGGTCCTGCATGACCTTGGTAGTTGCCGGCAATCACGCGCACAATTCCTGCTTCCTCAGGTAGCATGACCACTGGAATGTCTGTTTTGAGGAGCGTCTGATAGTGCGGTGCAGTCATTTTGTCCTTGGCAGGCAGATTGACCCAGAGCTGCACCATCTCCAGCCGGCCGCCCGCACGTGTAAATGACTCGGAGTGAAATTCTTCGTGCAGAATACCCGAGCCCGCAGTCATCCATTGCACATCGCCAGGGCCAATCAACCCACCCTGGCCGGTTGAATCCCGGTGCGCTACTTCACCATGGTAAACAATGGTGACCGTTTCAAAACCACGGTGCGGATGTTGCCCTACCCCACGCGGCCGCTCGGCAGGCGCAAGATCAATTGGACCTGCATAATCCAGCAGCAAAAACGGACTTAGTAATTTTCCATGGTTACGATAAGAAAACAGCGATCGTACCGGGAAACCGTCGCCTACCCAATGGAGAGGAGGCGCATCATAAACACTCAAAATAGTTTTCATAGTCATCTCCTGCATTGTTTGTTCGGTATTTGGATAAGATCAATGTACAGCAGAACAATCATCTGTCACGTCAAAGGCAAGAGTACTGCAGGCCTCCAGGCACTTGCAATACAAAACGCAACTATTTCAGATCCAATTCCTTTTAGCGAAGGTCGCATAAAAAAAGCGAGTGGATTCCTCCACCCGCTTTTTGTGTAACTAACTGAGTCTGATTAATGACCCGTTGTAGCGAACCAGGCACCAGTAGGAGCAGGTTCGGGGTTACCCACAAAAATGATTGGTGCGATACAAGGTTTAGGCAGCTCAACCTGTGCTTCGATTTTTGCATTTCCGGCTGCAGTAGCTGGGAAGGGAGCAGTCATCATATTAACCATTTCTGCGTTACCCATGGCATCCTTAGTCATGCAACTCACAATGGCTACGAAATTTGGAATGGGGTTTGTACCGCCAGTGCCAGCTTGCATGACTGCTTGATCAGTCGGGTCAAGTACCAGCCCGGTAACTGTAATCTCAAGTCTGCCAGTAGTTGTCAATTTGCCGTTGGCTGCAGCTATCATCCAGGGTAACCCACCACCAGGCACACCGCGGATCGCGTGCATTGGACCTGTGAAAGGCCTGGGAACAGCAGCCATCGTCTGAAACTCCAAGATATTAAGTACCGCGGGAGCCATCCCGGGGGCACCAGGTTGCGCGGGAGCACCAGGTTGCGCAGGGGCCATAGGTGGAGCTACCTGGGCCACAGCTAGCACAGATAGCATTATACCAACCAAGAAAGCGCTCAAAAATAGGATTACAGATGATAGTGGACTAAGTAAACGATTTTTCATGTCATTACTCCTTATATTTTGATATCAGGATAATAAGTCCTGTATTTTTAGGTATATCACCAAAATCAGTTTTGCATCTCTTTCGATCGAATTTCAGATATCGTTTTCTTCCTTAGTGATCGGATCAGCAAGTAAAAGAAACAACCAACGAAGCAGATCGGCATCAGAAATAGATCAAAAGCAACTGATCAAACCAGTCCAGCTTTTATTGCCAGACAATGTTAAGGAATAACAAATAGGTAAACAATAATGCATGTGCATACAATTTTTATTCCTCAGTAGCGGCATATCGAAAAAACTATGCCATTTGGCTGTTGCATGATTAATCCATCCACATAAAGTGAGAGTGAGATAATTCCATTTCTAAATCAAACTTGACTTTGTTGGCTTCTCCCTGCCGTATTATTTATACTGTTGCGGCTCGCCTTCGTATCATGTTTAATTTGCAAATGGAATAAGCTGGTCTTTTTGTAGTAATAAAAGGAACGTCTACTACTCTTTTTGGCTGCAGTACAGGTGGTGTTTTGGGAGACTCACAACTCGTTGCGCCAGATCTGGTCATCACTGTCAAACAGGCGATTGGCTTCTGCTAGCCCCCAGCCTCCCACTGAGTAAGCGAAAATGAATTCACTTCCACCAAAAGGATTGATGCAACAGGCGATTGAGCATCTGCACAGATTCGAGGTCTTCACCAAAGGTTTTTTCGATCATAACCCGGCTCATGCCGCGCGGCTGGCGCAAAATCGATTGGACCTGCATAATCCAGCACAAAAACGGACTCAGTAATTTTCCATGGTTACGATAAGAAAACAGTGATCGCACCGGGAAGCTGTCACCTACCCAATGGAGAGGAGGCGCATCATAAATACCTAGAATCGTTTTCCTCACCACCTCCTTACATGGTTTATCTGATTAGAAAACAATAAGCAATCAATGCCTGAGTCCTATCAGATAGCTCGCTTTTCTTTCATCAATCATGATGGTTTTTGGGAATTGCTTGCAAATGTTTGCCTGCAAGTGGCGTTACAGCGTGCGTCACGCGCGGTGGCGTTGCGCCACGGTGCAAGGCAACGATTTTATCTTGCAGGATTTTGTCGGCGGCGGATACACGGGCATGCTGGCGCAAATGCGCAAGCCAGGATTCAACCGTGAACATCTCGATAAATCGTCCATGATCCTCGACATCCTCAAAAAATCCCCACTGAATAGCACCGTCGCGGCGGCGGATAATCCCCAGCTCCCGTATCAGCAAGCAAAACGCATCACGATCCGCATCGTCGATACGATATTCCAGCGTGACCAGAACCGGCCCATGATCGTGTGAAACGAATGTGCTCACAGCAGGTTCGGTCCAATGACCAGACGGTGTATGATCATGATATTCGCCCAGATTAAGCTTGAACCGCACTGTGATAGGAATCAGAAAAAGGGCCAGCAATCCTGACACTGTTAGGGCCAGCGACAAACCGGCAACGGCTGCTGCCTGACCCCAACCCAGCGAACCAGCTGTCATCGCGCCAAAAAGCACCATCTGAAAAATGGCCAGGCCACGCGCGCGCACCCAATCTGGTAGCGCCACCTGCGCTGAAACGTTCAACGATGCCACTGCTATGATCCATGACACGCCGCCTATCAATCCGGCGGCAATACCGATGCCTGTGTATTCACCATAGGCGAACATGAGCAAGCACAGTGCTGTTCCTGCCGTCGCCAGCATCATGACCTTATCCGCACTTACATGTTTTTTCATCACCGGCAGCAGGAATACGCCTGCTACTGCGCCAATTCCCAACGCAGTCAGAAAAATGCCATAAAGGCTGGGGCCGCCCTGGAACATATCTTTTGCCACCAAGGGCAGCAATGCCCAGTAAGCAGAAGCGCAAATGAAAAAGGCCAGAGCGCGAATCAAGGTATGGCGCAGCGGCGTGCTATGCAGCGCAAAGCGAACACCTGCGCGCATGGCGCCGGCCAAGCGCTCTCGCGGCAGCGTATCGGTTTGCGTCGCGGCGGCATGCCACCATACCAATGCTGCCACCACAGCAAGATAGGAGACGGCATCAAGCAGCACCGTCGCCACAGCGCCTGCCGCCGCTATAATAAAACCACCCAATGCAGGGCCGATAGCACGGGCGGCATTGATACTTACCCCATTCAAGGCGATGGCGGGAGCCAGTGCATCCCGTGGCACAAGGCGCGGAATGATCGCCTGCCATGCGGGTGTGGCGAAAGCCGATCCCGCACCGGTTATGAAAGTGAACAACAGCAAGACCCAGGCATTGACACCGTCTTTCCATAGCAGGCCGGCAAAAAGAAAAAGCACCACTGCCAGCATAATCTGTGACCATAGCAACAACTTGCGGCGATCAAAGAGATCGCCCAGCGCCCCTGCAGGAAGCGCAAACAGGAAGATTGGCAAGGCTGTTGCCGCCTGCACCATCGACACCATCAAAGGTGATGGCGACAGCTCTGTCATGACCCAGCCGGAAGTGACATTGAACATCCAGGTGCCGATATTCGAGATCAGCGTCGCTGTCCACAACACCGTGAAAACGCGATGTTTGAATGGAGAAAATGCCGATCCACCCATTCCCCCTCCTCCTGGCATGATCAATAGGCAAAGCAGCCGCAGCCGATAGCCCACGGATGGTTAAAGCTGGGTCTCTTCTGTTGCCCCTGTTGTCCTCTAAGGCCCAGCCAGTAGGACAACTTGCCGTCATGTCCATGCACGTGATCATGACGACACCCTAACGCCATGGAGGCGCTAGCAATGACAGACGCAGAACTGGCATTAGCCTGCTGATAGCCACCAAAATGGCGCACTGGTGACCAGTCGGGGCTGACCGGTGGTAAAGGCATGTCATGTGACTTGAATTCCGCATCGGCATAGACGATTTTACCGCCCACCACGGTCATGACAGCAGTGATGTCCTTGATGGCTTCCTCCGGCACCGTCATAAAATCATGTGACAGCACTGCGAAATCGGCATATCTGCCAGGCATCAAAGCACCCTTGACCTTTTCCTCATTAGATTTATAGGCATTGCCCAGTGTCCAAAGACGCAGTGCTTCTTCGCGCTCCAGCCGATTGGCATCGCCATAAAGCGGCAGGCCGCCGACCGTCTTGCCGGTCACCAGCCAGTAGAGCGATACCCAGGGGTTATAGCTGGCAACGCGCGTCGCATCGGTCCCGCCACCCACTGGGATGCCCATAACGAGCATTTTGCGGATGGGTGGGCTGTGCTCTGCGGCAAGCTTGCCGTAACGATCAACAAAATACTCACCTTGAAAAGCCATGCGGTGCTGCACAGCAACGCCGCCATTCAAACGTTGAATACGTTCCAGATTTTTTTCACTAACGGTTTCGGCATGATCGAAGAACCAGCGTATATCACCAAATGGGGTGTCCCGGTTGATCGTTTCGAAAACATCCAGAGCGCGACCGATGGTTTCGTCATAGGTCGCATGCAGACGGAATGGCCAGCGATTTTCCACCAGGAAGCGCACGACCTCGCCTAGTTCTTTTTCCATATTGGCTGCCATATCAGGGCGTGGTTGCAGGAAATCTTCAAAATCGGCAGCTGAAAATACCAGCATTTCACCCGCGCCATTATGGCGCAGATACTGATCGCCGCTATAGGGCTTGACCATTCCTACCCATTTTTTGAAGTCCGCCAGTTCGCCGCTCTTATTCTGTGTGAATAAATTATAGGCAATGCGTACTGTCATCTGCCCGTCTTCACGCAGTTTCTCAATGACTTCGTAATCCTCCGGGTAGTTCTGATAGCCACCACCCGCGTCAATGCAGCTCGTCACACCCAGGCGGTTCAATTCACACATGAAATGGCGTGTTGAATTGATCTGGTCGCTCATCGGCAACTTGGGTCTCTTAGCCAAGGTCGCATACAGAATTAGTGCGTTCGGCTCGGCGATCAACATGCCAGTCGGATTGCCGTTCGCGTCACGCTCGATGCGGCCGCCGGTGAAGTCTGGCGTATCCTTCGTGATCCCTACTGCCCGCAGCGCCGCCCTGTTTAATAACGCACGATCATACAGATGCAGGACGAAAACGGGCGTATCTGGTGCAACCGCATTAATTTCCGCCAATGTCGGCATACGGCGCTCTTTGAACTGGAATTCGCTCCATCCGCCGACTACGCACACCCATTGCGGCGCAGGCGTGCGATCAGCTTGGATTTTCAGCATCGCCAGCGCATCCGCCAGACTGCGTACCCCATCCCAAGCGCAGCTCCATATTGTAATTCAGCCCACCGCGGATCAGATGCAAGTGGGAATCGTTAAGGCCGGGGATAGCGCGTTCATCCCTCAGGTCGATCATTTTCGTATCTGGCTTCGCCAGCGCATGGATCTCCTTATCCGAGCCAATGGCTGACACAAATCCGCCTGTCAACGCAATCGCCATTACTTCAGGGTGGTTCTCGTCCAGTGTGGTAATCTTGCCGTTGTAAAAAATCACATCAGGTTCACTATTTGCCATAGCATGGACCTCCTTTGAAAACAGATTGAGATAGCGCTCCGTCAGCAAGCCTGTCCCCAGCAGCATGCTGCGCTGCATAAAAATTCTGCGTTTCAGGTTGTCGATAAAAGGATTTTTTTCATAAGTGATTCTCCCTCAGGCTCAGAGACAGATGAATGATATGAATCATGATCTGGACACTAGAATAACTGAAAAAGAATGATCAAGGAATCTGAATCGCAGAATTAGAACTTATAGGTAAGCCAGGTCGTGAAGAAATCGACCGAGCTATTTCCTGGACTGGTATCGAAGAAGGGTCCTGGAAAAAAGTGCACATAGCTGGCCAGCATAGTCACGTGCCGCGTGAGATCCCAGGTCACTGTCACTGCAGGGGAGCTGCCTGAGAACTGCTCCTGATTAGGCTGAACTGAGCGAATGGGCAAAGTTGCGATCGAATAGAGTGCATCATGAGGGCTTTCTCGTCAGAAGAATCCCCAGTCCAACGTTAATCTGAGTTTCTTAGCAAGATATATATCCACAGAGGGATGCACATGAATAAAATTCAACGGCCCCAGCAAGTCAGCGAGATTAAAGTACGCCCCAGTCGGAAACAGTGGGTTGTATGTTTGGAGGTTTGCTGAGGCTGGATTCCGATCCCCGCTGGTGATATCAACCGTCAGCCCCAGTCGGGGGCGAAGCGGCAAATTGCTCAAGTTATAGTGCAGATTGGTCGCCACTGCCCAGGCCTCAATACTTCCGGCCCCGAACCGGCCGAACTGCCAAATAAGCTCAATGTTATACTTCCATGGCAGGGGTTGCCCCACAGCCGAGTACCAAGCGTGTGACGTACTTCGTGTGCGGTGCCCTGAGCAAACACTCCTTGCTTATTCTCAAAGCCCAGGTAATACAGGTCGGCGTGCCCATCAGGCAGAAATGAATGAGAACGAACAGCATACACACCCCACAAGGACTTATTGGGATCCGGATCATCGTCAAACACGCTGAAACGATTACGAACCGGTTTACCCCAGAATCCATCGATTGCCCATTTATTTACTCGAAAGAGTAGCCGGGCAGCATCAAATGAGCGGCGCGTGTTCGGAACTTCACGAGCAGAAATGAGCCGACCTGAGCCATATTCAAATTCCTGCCGCCCAAGCCGCAAAGTGAACGGCATCATGTCCTTGAAGAGAATGACAAGATCCATGAATCCCTGATGTACGTCGAATACATTTCGGTCTACTTCCGGGCGTGGACCGCCGATCCGGCCGTCTTCGAGGCTTGACATAAACTGACCGAAAAAACGGAGGTGCTGCCCCAGATGTAGGTCAGCATGCAGGAAATATCGTTGCAGTAAATAGTCGTTGTTCCCCCGACTATCTGATGGGCCAGTGCCGAAGTTGGGGTTGTGATAGAACTCGTATCGTTGTCGCATTTCACCCCCGATTGAGAGAAACCAATTTTCCCGATCTTTGATCGGAATATATTTAATGGAATCCCAAAAGTCAGATTGACGCTGGGGCTCGTGCAAGTATCGATAATCCTCATCATAGCGCAACGACTTGAATGGCGGCGGAGCATGTGGCGTCGGCATGCTCTTTTGAGTGGCAATAGATTGAGCGTTCTTGGATAAGGGTAGATCAACATCACCCGTCATCGCGTGCAGATGATTCCCAGCAAATGAACGAATTTCAGGAGCGACCGCTTTTTCAGGCTGAACAAGCGGTAATCCTTGAGCTTGGCTCGTTGCCATGAACAGAGCAGCACAGGCAAAAATGACTGACCAGCTTCTTCGTGGAAACATCATCATAATTTCATGCCCCGAACCCGATAAATTGATCGCAAGGACGGTTGCAGCAAAATAAGCCTGCTCTATTTTACATAACAAGCATAGAGGCAAGTGGATAAGCGCAGGACTCCTTCACCGCAGCCGCACGGACGTACCCCATGAAAGATCCCCAGAAAAACTCACAGCTCGTTGCGCCAGATCTGATCGTCGCTATCAAACAGGCGGTTGGCTTCTGCCGGACCCCAACTTCCGGCCGGGTAGGTTGGAATAAATTCGCGCTCGACCAGCCAATGTTTTAAAATGGGATCGACAACCCGCCACGCCCATTCCACCTCGTCAAAGCGGATAAATAGTGAACGGTCACCCTCGATCACATCGAGTAATAGCGTTTCATAAGCATCGAGCGCCTGCTCGTCAGTTTTAAGGAAACTCGCGTTCAGCTGCATCACGCGCGTATCCATGTCGAGGCCTGGCTG
Source organism: Nitrosomonas sp. Is37 (assembly GCF_033063275.1). NCBI lineage: Bacteria > Pseudomonadati > Pseudomonadota > Betaproteobacteria > Nitrosomonadales > Nitrosomonadaceae > Nitrosomonas > Nitrosomonas sp. Is37. Next base: position 44,426 of record NZ_JAWJYP010000015.1, read on the forward strand.
CTTGACGTGAATTTCCAAGCGCATTGATTTCTCGGGTTGGATCGACAGCAATACCCAGTTCGGCGCGATGGATTCCAGCGGCGTCTCGCGGAAAAGCTGTTGCGGCGGGTGCCTGAAGCGAATGGCGATCAGCGAAGTTTGCTTCGCCAGTCTTTTGCCTGTGCGCAAATAGAACGGCACACCACGCCAGCGCCAGTTGTCGATGTAAAACTTTACGGCAACAAAAGTCTCGGTGAGGGAGTTGGCCTCGACATTCTCCTCCTGCTGGTAACCCACCACTGCCTGTCCGTCGATGTTGCCAGGCGCATATTGCGCGCGCACTGCGTGTGCATGGATCGCGCGCTTGGCAATCGGGCGGATCGAGCGCAATACCTTGACCTTCTCGTCGCGCAGCGCATCTGCCTCGAGCGCGGCCGGGGGCTCCATCGCCACCACAGTCATCAGTTGCATGAGATGGTTCTGCAGCATGTCGCGCAGGGCACCGGCACGATCATAGTAGTCGGCGCGCTTTTCGATGCCAATCGACTCAGCCACCGTGATCTGCACATGATCGATGAAATTACGATTCCACAGCGGTTCGATCAGTGTGTTGGCAAAGCGAAACACGAGCAGGTTTTGCACTGTTTCCTTGCCGAGGAAATGGTCGATGCGATAGACCTGCTCCTCATCGAAATACTGATGCAATAGACGATTCAGCACTTGCGCAGATTCGAGATCTTCGCCGAAGGGTTTCTCGATCACTACCCGGCTCATGCCGCGCGGCTGGTTGAGCTTAACCGCTTCGAGGTTCTGGATAACTGCAGTGAAATCAGCGGGTTTGATTGCAAGATAAAACACTGTGCGCGAACACGCCGATTCAGTCGGCAGATTGGCTGCTAGGGCTCGGTAGGATTCTACGTCGTTAAGGTCGCCCTGCTGGTAGCGGAAGCGAGCGAGGAAGCGCTCGAATACCGATCCTTCGAGCTTATCCTTGGCTTCGTCGGCAAGCATAGTACGCAGGTGTTCGCGCCAGCTGTCAAGAGTCCAGTCGCGACGTGAGAAAGCAACGATAGTGAGGTTTTCCGCCAGCCGTGTGGCCACCTCCAGATGAAACAGCGCTGGCAAAAGCTTGCTTGAGGCAAGATCGCCGGTTGCACCAAAAATCACGAATGAACATGGCAAATTCTCCGATTGACGCTCCTTCGGGTCATTCATCTCAATTCTCCTTGACCGCATGACCGCCGAAACCCTGCCGCATTTTAGCGAGTAGCCTGGCAGCATAGTCATTCTTGCCCTGTGTTGCGAAACGCATCGCCAGCGCGAGCGTCATGACCGGCGCCGGAATACCCTGTTCGATTGCAGCCAGCGCCGTCCAGCGACCTTCGCCTGAGTCGGCCACGAATGGTTCGATACCATCAAATATTTGATCCTCCGCCAGGAATTCGGCAGACAAATCAAGTAGCCACGAGCGCACTACGCTGCCGTGCCGCCATAGCTCGGAAATTGCAGCAAGATCAAGCGCAAAATCGGATTTATCCTTCATCAACGCGAAGCCCTCGGCAAAAGCCTGCATCATGCCATACTCGATGCCATTATGAATCATCTTCACATAATGACCAGAACCGACTGGACCGGTGTGCAGCCAGCCGGTCGTCGGTGTCGGTGAGAGTGCCTGCATGTACGGCTGCAGGCGTCCAGCAACAGCATCCGATCCACCAAACATGATGCAATAACCGTTTTCCAATCCCCATACTCCGCCCGAGACTCCCGCATCGACGTATTCTATGCCGAATTGTGCACAGTGCACTGCACGAGGCCTATCATCCTTGTAGTGCCCATTTGAGCCATCCACAATCAAATCGCCAGACGACAGCAATGGCAGCAATACAGACAATGCCGCTTCCGTTACCTCACCAGCCGGCAGCATCAGCCAGACGATACGTGGCGCCTCGAGTGCGGTAACCAGGCTCGTATAATCAACACAGGCCAGGTGTCCGGTTTCCTTGACCAGCGCCTCGGTCACGTCGAAAGAGCGGTTCATCACCGCGATTTTTATGCCTTGCCGGGCAAAACGGCGCGCCATATTACCGCCCATCCGCCCTAAACCCACGATGCCGAATTCCATGCTTTTCTCCTGTGATATAGTTCGATCAAGCCGCAGGCTTATCGGGTTACGTGGTTACCTATATACCTAAAGCCTGAGGATCTCTCACTGCTGCAAGATAATGAATCAATTTTATATCCAAGCACTATAGAAGCATACAGTGTCTGTTCTCTAACTTAATCTGCTTCACGTTCCAAATTACAACAATGCGGCGCCGTTTGTTCTTGTTCTATCTTGCTGAGAACAGTGCCGGTCACCGGATTAGGGCGAAAGGTCGTGCAGCCTTTCAGACCAAGGCTATAGGCTTGTTGATAGAGATTACGAAACGCTACGAAATCATAATCTGTCGGCACATTAATCGTTTTGGAAATGGCCTGGTCAACATATGGCTGAATGGCTGCCTGCATTTGCAGGTGATCAGTTGGCGGAAGCTGGTAGGCATTGATAAACGCCGGAGGTAAAGATTTACTTTCTTCCCCTTTGCGCCAAGAAGCAACCGCATAATCGACTACTTGATATTCCGAGTAACCTCCATCCAACCCCAATACACGCCGCGTGTACTCACTATCAAAAACTGGCTCCAGACCGCTTGAAACATTATTTGCAAGAAGACTGATCGTACCAGTTGGTGCGATAGCTGTCAGGTGACTGTTACGAATGCCATATTGCGCAATGCCCTGGCGGATAGCTTCGGGTAAGGAACGCACAAAAGTACCGGCAAGATATTTTTCCTGATCGAAGGATGGAAACGATTCTTTCTCCCGAGCAATATCAACAGAAGCTTGGTAGGCAGCATGACAAATAGTCTTCATGACTGATTGCGCAATCTGCAAGGACTCTTTGCTGCCATAAGGTATATTCAGCATCATCAGTACATCGGCCAGACCAGTGATCCCTAGCCCGATACGTCGCGAAGAATACGCCTGCACAGCCTGGCTGGGTAACGGAAAATTCGAGACATCTATGACATTATCCAGCAAGCGCACTGCAGTCCTTGCAGTTGCGCTAATACCTTCCATATCAAGATGCGCTTGCTCTGAAAAGGGCTTATGAACGAATTGCGTAAGATTAATAGAACCGAGATTGCAAGCACCATAGGGAGGCAACGGAACTTCGCCGCAAGGATTGGTCGAATGAATCCTCTCGCAATAATAAAGATTATTGTGCTGATTGATACGATCGATAAACAATACCCCTGGCTCAGCATAATCAAATGTAGCACGCATGATCTTTTCCCATAGCTCACGTGCACGAATACGCTTGTATACCTTGCATGGAACAGGTTGCTCGTAACCTGGCCAATCTCGCATCAGCACTTCACCACCCATTACATGCTCACTGACCGGAAAGACCAGCAGCCAATCTTCATCCTTACTTATCGCGGTCATAAAATCATCACTGACCAATACTGAAACATTGAAGCGCCGTAACTGAGTTCGATCCTGTTTTGCGGCTATGAATTCCTCGATATCGGGATGATCGCAGCGTAACGTTCCCATCATGGCACCGCGCCGAGCTCCGGTCGAAAGAATGGTAGCGCACATACTGTCCCAGATATGCATGAAAGAAATGGGGCCAGATGCAACTGAACCAACGCTATACGCCTGCGTGCCACGCGGGCGCAGTGTGGAAAAATCATAACCGACGCCTCCACCTTGCTGCATCGTCAGCGCGCCTTCCTTAAGAGCATCGAAGATTCCATCCATCGCATCGGGGATGGTACCCATCACAAAACAATTAAAAAGCGTAACCTTGTGTACAGTCCCTACGCCGGCCTGGATACGGCCTCCTGGTAAGAATTTAAAATTTTGTAGAATGTCGTAAAAACGCGCTTGCCAATGTTCTCGATTACTTTCTTCCGCAGCCAGAGTAGAGGCAATGCGCCTCCAGCTATCGCTAATCGTGGCATCATAAACTACATTATCTTTACGATAGCGGTATTTAGCTTCCCAGACATGCTGGGCAATTGGTGTGGTGAAATAGAGATCGTTCATGATTTTGAGATTAACATCGACTTGGTTTATCAGAAAAGTAAAGAGATGAGCAGTGCGATCAAAATCAATGTGTTGAGCATAAAATCATTCAATTAGCATCGATACAAGCACTCCCACGCATAAAAATGTCACTATCGAACCATAGAACCTCAACCATATAAATTTGACAACGCTGCTGAGATTTTGTTGAATCAATACCGCTCTAGCCCATAATAATGCTCACGGACTCAGGCAAAGAGATAAGCTTCCGTATTGGCCAGTCTCTCAGAACGACTCAAAAAGTCTTTTCGTTGAGTCAGATCACCAGCAATGATGTAGACAGCGACCAATTAATTTTGACAAAGCCGTACAGCAACGCGCAGACCTAGGAACCGTCATTCGAATTTTTAACCTAGCCCTCAATTGGGCGGAATGGAGTGTGTAATTTTGTGAGTGCAGGACAAAGCGCAACGATGCGGAATGGTCGTTTCATTCCAAAGAGTTGCAACGCAGCCATGTGCTAACAAAACCGCGCAATCCTTCACGGAACGGAAACACCCAGATGGCGGGAATGGGATTTATAGAAAAGGCTATTATATTCACGACGTTAACACCGCAAGGAGGTGATTAACTGAAGAATCTAGGTTAAAAAATACATACCAACGTGTTATTAAGAGGCTGCTGAAAAACTATCTACGTTGCCGCTGCGGTGCTAAAAACAAGCTCAAAATGCTCATTTATCAGGTATAAATTCCACTTTTTTCGCCTGTTTTTGCCTATCATCGACTACCTCGAATACGTTTTTCAACAGCCTGTAAAACTCGACCAGATGGAATCAATGAGTATGTGCGCCCGATGTATTCACAACTTCTTCAACTTCCATCATTCCCAAATCCTCATGATCCAGAATATGACAATGCATAACAAATTTACCAATGTAATCACGATACTGGGTATAAACATTGGTAACAGTTGGTCCCTGCACCAATAGTGTATCTTTCCATACCAATTGATCACTGCCGTCTGGCCCTTTACGCACCCATTGGAATGGATTGACATGGATATGGAATACATGCGGCGGTGGTGAGGAAGGTGGCTGACCGATACCATTCGGTACACCGCTAGGATCACCTACCGTCGTCAGCGCCCACATATCGGTGGCGTTCAGCGATAATTGGCGCACGTGATCAGGGTTATAAGCCTGATAGTTGACTTGGAAGTAATTTTTTTCACCCTTCATATCTTGACCGAGCTTGTAGACGACTTCCTGCACACCCAAAGCAGTCTTTCTCAGATCAGTGTTGCCAAACGGTGCCAGTGGAGCCATTTCCTCTTTGGTCGGTAAAACCATGTCCTCGATCTCATTTGTAACCCTGAGAATGGCCAGCAGGTTCTCCGACTCCTCTACTTGTCGCAAGGATCTTTTTGATGAAGTAGGCTGATCGATGATGCGATAATCGCCGGCTTTCATACTTGCTTTAATTAAGATATCGCTACGGTAACCCGGCTGGAGATCAATCGGTGTTCCTGCCTTCCAAGTATCGACTCGACCCAGGTAATTACCGTCCAGGGCAATTTCGTGCAGATCATGACCTTCTACCCCGAAAGCAATGGACTCACGGAAGGCGGTATCAATCAGACGCCAGCGCTGTACTTCGCCACGTTTCATGGTGATAACGGGAACGATCTGGCCGTTGATGGTAATCCGACGGTGCGAGCATGGCCAAGTACCTTTATTACTTGCCGTATTACAATCCTTGGGGTTAGGGTTGGATGGTCCAGGAAAAAGGCTGGTTATGTTGTTGAGTTTTCCTTTTTCGTCATAAAGAATAGTTTGTAGCACAAATATTTTCTCATTAGCATTGGCAGCAAGCAGAGCCTTCGGTGTAGTCTGTGGATCATCTTCTATGACGATAGCTCCTGCCATGCCGCTACCCACCTGAATAGACGTGGAACCATGAGCATGGGCATGATACCAGTAAGAGCCAATCGGATGGTTGGCTGGCAGTTTCACCTCATATTGGAATTGACTTTGCGGTGCGATATCCAGCAAAACATTATCACTATTGCCGGTAGGCGAAACATGCAAGCCGTGATAGTGTATGTTGGTAGTATTGAAAGAAGCTGGTTTGGTGCTGAGATAAGCGTTTCTATTTTCTTGTTCAAACTGCACCTGAATTTCATCTGCCGTCTCTTTTGGCAACTGATTGCTGAGCAGCAAATTGATTACATCTCCTTGATGGACGCGCAGAGTGGGACCAACCAACTGACCGTTGTATGTACGTAGAGTAACCGGGCAACCGGCAATAGTTGTGGTAGCGGGATCAGTATATTGCGCATTGAAGCTGGTATCCAGCATGCCATCTTTGGAACGTATGTCAGGGGGATTCTGGAACGGTGCGTAGCCGTATTTCTGAATATCGATATCTTGGTAAGCACATGCTGGAATAACGGGCTTGTATTCAGCTACAGCCGTGCTTCCGCAGAGCGACAAACCAAACGCAATTATCCCAGCAGGGATGAAGGCGCGTTGCATAAAACTCTCTCCTATTGTTAGTGGGATTATTGTTTTTGGAACCTTGCCCGACCTCTTCGGCCACTTACGGCATCAAATGCCTCAAAGTAAAACTTTTTACTCGATAACTATGGTAGTAGGTAGTTAAGTATCTATTTATCTCCACTTAGCAATCGAACGAATAGCACAACTTTATTGCTTCTTTTATTAAATAGAGTAGTTTTTTTATGGAAATTTTATGCAAGCTTCATAATTACTCCAAATACTCCATTAGGAAAGCTTAGAGACCATTAGAATAAGTTAAAAAAGGATATTTAATAAAGTAGCATAGTTTGATTTGGGAATGGAATAACGGCTTGGGGTGGCATGGGGTTAATGAAGCGGATGCTGGACCGGATTGAATTCGATATAGCTATGGAAAGATGCGGTTTACCACAGCCAGGCAGCAGTCGAGGTTATGCAACGATTTAATTGCTCTTGCAGTTCATACTTTCAATATGGTGTGGAACAGACTGTTTTGAGTAGATGGAAATTACTCAACATGATCCCGATGACCAGTTTGTTCCAAGGGATAGGTAATCGTCTTTGCCTGCACTACCATACCGATATTGGCCCATCTTTCAGCAATCGGTGGCTTTGCAGCTAAATACTCAGTTGGAAGATTCTTCAAATTCCCTCCTTGCTTATTGGGATTGTCGAAAAGTAGCATTTTTATCGAAAATGCTACTTTCAAGTTATTGGTTAATTAATAACTGATTTTCATGAAATCGCTGCAGACAATTAAGCCAAGACAAGAATATTGATTTTGCTACAAATGAGTCATCATTTCTGCATCAAGCTGTTTTGCTAAATCCTGCAAGGCGGTCGAAATCGTGACCGGATAGGCGAAAGCTGTCTCTAAGGCTGTCATAACTTTTGGTAAGTGAGTGTAGCCTGCTAATGTCTGCTGGCGTATGTCGTGCAAAGGTATTTTTGGATGAGTGCGATTTCCTGCCAGCATAACCCGCTCAAGCAATGGTTGCCCTTCATAAGGATCATTTTCTGCTAGCGCCACAATGTCATGACTCATCTCACCCTGTGATGTGTAATAACGGTAAACCTGCTTTCTTCCCGGCCAGGTTGCCTTGCCTTCTGAGCGTTTACGGCGTGGCTTGCCAGCATATTCCTGCAGCTTATAGGCACAATCAAATGCAGGCGCATCGCTGGAAATATCTAATGCGGTACCAATGCCAAAACCATCTATCGGCGCCTTGGCTGATAGCAAGGTTTGCAGTCGGTATTCATCCAGGTTACCGCTGGCAAATATGGTCGTGCTCTGTAAACCTCCTTGATCAAGAATCTGGCGCACGTTGTAGGCATGCGCCGTTAAATCGCCACTATCCAAACGAACACCCTTGATATTGATTTGATCTGCAGTAAGTTTCGGTGCTAATGTGACCACTTTTCTTGCTGCGGCTTCGGTGTCATAGGTATCAATCAGCAAAACGACGTTATCCGGATTGGAGTGGGCAAAGTGTGCAAAGGCTGTAGTTTCATCTGCATGTGCCTGAATATAGGAATGCGCCATGGTTCCAAATAAAGGAATGTCATAAAATGCGCCTGCCAGAACAGTCGCTGTGCCAGTAAACCCCGCCAGATAGCTTGCTCTCGCTGCCAGTAAAGCTGCTTCGGCACCATGTGCTCGACGCATACCAAAATCGACCAATAACTTATCAGGCGCGATCAGCACTGAGCGTGCGGCCTTAGATGCGATCAGTGTTTCGAAATGAAGAAGATTGATAATGCGCGATTCGATCAATTGTGCCTGGGGTAGCGGCGCAGTTATTCGCAAGATAGGTTCATTGGGAAAAAATAGGGTGCCTTCAGGCATAGCGTGTACATCGCCACTGAAGCGAAACTGTTCAAAATAATCGATGAGTGAAGGGTGAAAACGTGTCGCGAGCCAGTCGAGTTCCGCAGATGAAAATTTTAGGTTTTCAAGATAATCCAGTGCTTGTTCTAGTCCAGCCGCAACCATGAAATTTCGACCAGGCGGCAGCTTACGGATAAACAACTCAAAGACAGCCGTTTCTTGCATGTCTTGCTCAAGATAACTTTGCAACATCGTAAACTGATAAAAATCAGAGAGCAGCGGGCTGGAAAGTGGATTCATGCCCATGCAGCAGCTACCTCAAATTGAATAAGCGCTGCACCAAGACGCTCCATTTCCTCCTGCGCATGTAAACCATCTTCAGGCTTTAGATTGATTGCACAAATCGCGTCCTTAAGAACAAATGTAGTGTAATGATATTGTAGTGCATCCTTCACAGTATTGAGCACGCAGTATTCAGTCGCGACACCACCGACAAACAAGCGGCGAATACCCAATTCTTGCAGTAATGTATGGAGCTGAGTATCAGTAAAACCTGAGTAAGCATCTTTCTCTGCCGTTGTCGCTTTGGAAATAACCTGAGTATTAATAGGAAATTCTATCTCCGGGTGAAACGCTGCCCCTGTTGTAGTTGCTATGCAGTGCGGGGGCCATGGACCCCCTTGCTGCTGGAAAGAACAGTGATCAGGAGGATGCCAATCGCGGGTTGCAAAAACCGGCAGGCCGTACTCATGAAAAAGCTTCAGGTAACGATTGATCACAGGAACAATCGTATCAGCCATCGGTACAGCCAAGCTTCCACCAGGCAGAAAATCATTCTGCATATCGATGATCACGAGTGCATCTCCGCTACCTAGTCTCACTTCCATGTTAGCTACCTCGTATCAATAAAACGGGTATAGATGCCGTACGCACCATCCCCTCAGCAACACTTCCCAATAGTAGGCGACTGAAACCAGTTCGACCATGCGTGCCGATGACAATCAAGTCAGCTTGCCAACGGTCAGCTTCCGCCACAATAACATTGGCAATACGCTGACCTTTTGCCTCAAGTAATTTTGTTTCAGTTGTCAATCCTGCTTGCTGCACTAACGCTTGTGCCTCGGCCAGTATTTTTTCACTACTTTCTCTGATGGTTTCTTGCAGTTCGGCGTAATTGATATAGCTTTCATCTACCCAATAAAGAATATCTTCAAATACATGCACAACTTCCAGTTGTGCATGATGCTGCTGCGCTAGTTTGATAGCTTCCTGCAGCGCACAATTTGAAGTGGTACTACCGTCAACTGGAACGAGGATTTTTTGATACATGATGTCTCCTGTGGCAAATCATCCTTTTACACAAGCCAGGGGTTTAAGAAAGGCAACTCTACGAGCAAGCTTGGCCTGCTCTGTTGCTTCAGCGACTAAGTCAACATCCTTGTATGCACCCGGTGCTTCCTCAGCTACCCCACGCATGGAGCGGGAACGGATTAAGATACCCTGCTGGGCAAGTTCGCCAATTAACTGTTTCCCTTGCCAGCGGGCTAACGCCTGGTGACGACTCAATGCACGACCCGCCCCATGGCTGGCCGAGGCGAATGCGGGATTATCGCTATTACCCGCAAGAATGTAAGAGCCAGTACCCATACTCCCACCTATGATCACTGGCTGACCTACCGCACGATAGCGTTCAGGCAATGTGTCATGCCCCGGACCAAATGCACGTGTAGCACCTTTACGATGCACATGCAGCACTCGAGACTTGCCATCGACTTTATGTTTTTCTATCTTGCAGGTATTGTGCGAAACATCAAACAGCGTTTCAAGCTCACTATTTGGGAAAACTTCCATAAATATTTCACGGGTCAGATGAGCCAAAATTTGCCGGTTAGCCAGAGCGCAATTGATGCCCGCATTCATTGCACCAATATATTGCTGTCCTTCTGGAGATTTGATCGGGGCACAAGCCAGTTCACGGTCGGGTAAATGAATGCCGCAGCGCTCAGCAGTCTTGGCCATTGAGACGAGATACTCCGTACCAATTTGATGTCCCAGGCCACGCGAACCGCAGTGTATCGAAATGATAATTTGCCCTTCCTGCAATCCAAAAGCCTGTGCGGCTGCAGGGTCAAGAATACGATCTACTACTTGGACTTCGAGATAGTGATTGCCTGAGCCAAGAGTACCCATTTCACCGCGTTGGCGCTTCTTGGCTAACTCGGAAACATTTGCTGGTACCGCGCCTGCCATGCAGCCTCGCTCTTCGATAAATTCCAAATCTGCTTCGCTGCCATAGCCTTGCTGCACTGCCCAGCGCGCACCGCCAAGCAGGACTTGATCAAGCTGTTTCGTATCCAGCTTGAGTAAACCTTCCTCACCTACACCAGCCGGAATAACCTTGAACAACCTCTCAGCAAGGGTCGAAAGGTGTGGTTTCACATCCTGTAAATTCAAGTTGCTGCGCAAGCAGCGGATTCCGCAGGAGATATCAAAGCCAACACCACCCGCAGAAATGATGCCACCTTGCTCAGCATCAAATGCTGCAACCCCGCCAATCGGAAAGCCATAGCCCCAATGTGCGTCTGGCATGGTCATCGCAGCACCCACCAAACCAGGTAGCGATGCGACATTGGTGATTTGCTCAAGCACTTTATCGTCCATGCTTTCCAGTAAAGGCGCACTACCGTATAGTAATACCTCCTTCCGGCTCTCGCCTGGTTTCAGGGGAAGTGTCCATAGGTAAGACTGAATTTGATGTAATTGCTGTAAATCCATCTTATACCTCCTCTATCTTATTCCATTTCCAAATCAAACATGACGCAAGAGCGAACCGCAGACAGTATAAATAATACGGCTAAGGGAGCCAACTAAGTCAGGTTTGATTTGGAAATGGAATTATACGTCCACCACACAACGCGCTTCCCATATTGCGCCGATTTGCTTTACTGAAAGCATCGTCAAAGTCGCGCCTTTAACCTCCACCCCGCGTTCTAAATCCGCATGCCATTTTTCACCCATTGCTTCGGCGTACCATAAATTACCCTGTCGGCGAATGCGAAAGCGGCAAAAAACCATACCTAACTCACGTGCTTTTCCCAGCAACAAATTTAACCAAGTCACTAGTGCGAGTTCGAGATCTTCTTCTTCAAACTCAAAAGCTATAGAAATATCAGGCTGGACCGTTTCAAGATTGGTCACAATAGCAAATACTGCCTCAGCTGCTGACTCAAATGCTTGCTCGATTGTTGATCCATGACCAATAATGCCGATATCGGCATCATGTTCAAAATAGGATGAAGTCATTTTTTTATTTTTAGACAAGACGCACCTCATTTATCTTAATAATGAATAATGCAACCTGAAAAATACACGGCATAAATTAAAAATAATGCCTAATAAGAAACATCCTAACATTAGATAGACTTGCTAAATGTATAGTTGCACAGGCAATGACAATTCATTCCGATTTCAGTTAGAATCGATGCTGAATCATTGTTATCACTTCTTGTAGAAACTATATCAGGCATTCTTTATGATTCTTATTCTGAAACCAGACACTCTTTCTGAAAGCCATGAATATAAGCAATTACTTGCACACCTCGCTAATCTTGCAGGTATTACCGTGCGCGCACATACGGAGATCGGCATTGAACAAACGTTGACGGAAATCTATTTGATCGGTAATACCAAAGCATTATCAGTTGAAGATATGCAAAGTCTACCGTGTGTCGATCGAGTAGTGCGTATCTCCGAAGAATATCGTGTTCTTGGGCGACATGAAAATGATGATCGGCCAACCCATTTCGATTACAACGGTGTGCGTTTTGGCCAAGATACATTAAATGTATTTGCTGGACTATGTGCTGTCGATACGCTAGAGCATGTGGAATTAATGCTACAAGCATTGCGTGATCATGGCCAGGTTTGTACACGCATGGGTGCCTATAAGCCTCGCACGAGCCCCTACTCATTCCAGGGGCATGGCAAAGCCTGCTTGCCTTATGTATTCGATCTCGCCGGTAAGTATGAGATCAAAGTGATTGCTATGGAGGTAACTCACGAATCTCATGTGGAAGAAATTCGGGAAGCACTCTACCAAACTGGCTCTTCGACGGGTGTGATGCTACAAATTGGCACCCGTAATACCCAGAATTTCGAGTTATTGAAGATCGTTGGCCGTCAGCAGGATTTTCCAGTACTGATCAAGCGTGGTTTTGGTATTACCCTGGATGAATCTCTTAATGCAGCAGAATATCTAGCCTCTGAAGGAAATCGGAAAGTGGTTTTTGGCTTGCGTGGAATGAAAACCAATATGGGTGATCCTCATCGTAATTTTGTGGATTTTGCACATGTTCCTGTGGTCAAGCGCCTGACACGCATGCCGGTTTGTATTGATCCTTCACACTCGATTGGTACTCGAACAGGCTCACCAGATGGCATCCTTGATGTCATGCATGCAACTGCCCAAGGAATTATCGCAGGCGCCAATATGGTGCTGGTTGATTTTCATCCGGTACCCAGCAAGGCGCTGGTTGATGGCCCTCAAGCATTATTACTCAAAGAATTACCTCTCTTTCTAGAAGATGTTCGTATCGCTCGCGAGGCCTATGAAAAACGAGTGGAGCTAGCCAAACGATATCAGGAAGCCGGATAGATTGTTCGTATCAATAACTAATTTGAACGCTCACGATTAGGCTTGCGCGTATTTATTATTGAAGCGTGTGCGCCAATGATTCCAGAAATTTTTTTTACCTAGATGCCTTATAATCACCTTAAAGTGTGTTAAGCCGAATTATTATGGATGAACGAATGCCTAAAATTATCGGTGATGCCAGATATCATCTTCATGGAGAATAACCAATGATCAAAGTTTTGCTTGCAAACCCAAGAGGTTTTTGTGCCGGTGTGGATCGTGCCATCGAAATTGTTGAGCGTGCATTAACCATGCATGGCGCCCCCATTTATGTGCGACATGAAGTAGTACACAATCGTTTTGTGGTGGAAGATTTGGAAAAAAAAGGCGCTGTATTTGTTGAGAACCTGGAAGAAGTTCCACAAGAAAGTATTCTGATTTTCAGCGCCCATGGTGTTTCGCATGCAGTGCGACGAGAAGCAGCAGCGCGCAAACTCAAGATATTCGATGCGACCTGCCCGCTAGTAACTAAAGTGCATGTCGAAGTAGCAAAAATGCGCAAAGAAGGGAAAGAGATCATCATGATTGGCCATCAGGGTCATCCCGAAGTTGAAGGAACCATGGGTCAAGTAGAAGGAAATGATGGCGGGATGTATTTGGTGGAAACAGAAGAAGATGTTGCGAATTTACAAGCTAAGAATGAGCACAATCTGACTTATGTTACCCAAACAACCTTATCAGTCGATGATGCTGCACGTGTAATCAATGCATTAAAACGGCGTTTTCCTAAAATCATAGGTCCCAAAAAGGATGATATCTGTTACGCCACGCAAAACCGTCAGGATGCAGTCAAAAAGATGGTTAAACACTGTGATTTGGTCATAGTGGTGGGTTCTCCCAATAGCTCAAATTCCAATCGCTTATGTGAAGTAGCACGTAATGCCAACGTTGAGGCTTATATGGTTGACCGTGCTGAGCAATTGCAGAATGGATGGTTGATTGGAAAAAGTTGCATTGGGATCACCGCCGGCGCCTCGGCGCCAGAAATATTGGTGCAGCAAGTTCTGGATAGGCTCAAGCAAATTGGCGCCGAACAAACAGGAAGCGATGTCCTCATTGAGGAATTAAGTGGTGTTGTTGAATCTGTGGTGTTTCCACTCCCTAAAGCAGAAGCGATACCCATGGATAAGTATGTGCGTGAAGCAAACTAATAAACTCCCCACCCTTTTTGATAAGGGCTTGTATCAAAGGGTTGTGGCCTGCCCATAATTTCGTTTAGTAAAATTTTGGCGCTACCTGGCGCCATAGTTATACCATAGCGGAAGTGTCCGCTATTGATGAATAAATTACTCAATAGCGGATGACGGCTGATAGTGGGGATATTATGCGGCGAGGCTGGTCTGAGCCCTGCCCAATGCTTTATCAGGGGTTTCCCTTTTAACTGGGGTAACAGTTTTTGTGCACGTCCAGATAAATGCTCACGTGCGGCAAGCGTTGTTTGCTTGTTAAAGCCAACATCTTCCATTGTGCTACCGACCAGTAAATATCCATCGCGCCGAGGGATCAAATACACATCTCCCTGAAGCAAAATCGACCCCAGCGGCGGTTCTTCAAACTTGTATAACAGCATTTGGCCGCGAATTGGCTTAATCTCAAGATTGAGCGCATGCTTTCCTAACACTTGTTTGCTCCAAGCACCTGCAGTGATGACGAAGTGAGCAGCACAATATTTGCCACAAGATGTCGTAAGTGAGTTAAGCCGATGATGCTGCGTTATGATTTCTTGTACTTCACAATGCTCAATAATGCGTCCGCCCAGTTGTACGACTTGGTTATATAATGCTCTTAGCAAACGAGGATTACGCACCTGCGCGATATGGGGCAGAAATAGTGAATGCTCCACTTCTAAATGAAGAAAATTGATTTGCTCGCTCAAGGAAGCCATCTGAGTAAATACCTTCTGTTCCGCCAGCCATTTTTGAGCGGCATTTGCATCATACGGTGGTAGTACAAGCATTCCACTTATCACATATTCAGCATCAATACCCGTTGATGCATACAGCTCTGCCACCCATGCTGGAAACATGGCTGCGCTATAATCAGTAAGGCGCGTAACGCTATCCAGATAGTCCCAGGGGCATAATGGTGACAAGATACCACCTCCTGCCCAAGAAGATTCTTGCCCGACCTGAGCACGCTCCAGGATAGTGACAGTTGCACCTTCTTTCAGCAACTGAACTGCAGTAGCAAGTCCAATCACGCCAGCACCAATAACAATAAAATCTGGAGTCACTTCATTCATATCTCACTCGTGGCATCGCGTGCAAGTAAGCTACAATGGAAAGAGTGCGAAAAGAACTATTGCTATCCCTATAGTTACAAGGAATTACTCTCCCCATGCTTACCTACTTGATCATCTCATTACTGTTTTCTGCATGCATTGCTCTCGGACCAGCCATTCAGATTACTTTCACACGACTAATGACCCACCAATGCAGGCTAAAGTTAATTAAAAACTATCCGTTACTTTAACAGAGTTGAAACCATGGGATAAAGGATTGTATATGCCTGTTAATAGAGGTTTTACAATGTTAGAGCTTATGATTGCGCTGAGCATTGGCGCGATTTTAGCTACCATCGCAGTACCTAGCTATCAGTCGATGATGGTGCAGTCACGTCTTGCTACACAGGCGAATGAGTTTCTCACAGCACTTCATTTCAGTCGTTCTGAAGCAGTGAAACGCGGCATGCGGGTAACCATGTGTAAAAGTAATGACGGTAAAACTTGTACGACCGGAAGTAATTGGCAAGATGGCTGGATAGTATACAGCGATAGCGGGACAGTGGGGGCAATCAATGGCAGCGATCAAATTTTAAGGGTTTTTCCTGCATTGAAAGGCAGCACGATGGATGGTGGCACAAAATTTGCAAACTGGATTGCTTACTTAGCTAATGGAAGTAGTCAAGGTAGTGGTTATAGTGGGTTGGTAGGTAATGGCACTTTCACACTGTGCAATAGCACAAAAGGACGCAAGATTACTATAAACAATACAGGTCGGCCATACACTGAGAAGATGTCATCATGTTAATCCTCAAAAAAAAATTTCAATTGCCACATCAAAAGGGTGTCACCATGATTGAAGTGTTAGTGGCAATCGTTGTGCTCTCCATCGGTTTACTCGGGTTGGCGGGCCTGCAATCCGTCGGACTCACCCATAACCAGAGTGCGAGTTTCCGTTCTACTGCCACAATGATGACTTACAGTATTCTCGACAGCATGCGCGCCAATCGAACTGCAGCAATTAATGGTAGTTATAACATCGCTATAGGTGCCTCCATCCCTTCCGGAAGCACCATTCCCGAGCAGGATCTAAACAATTGGTTAAATGAATTGGCCTTGCGCTTACCCGCTGGCACAGGCGCCATCAACGTCGCTGGTAACGTCATTACCGTCACCATTCAGTGGGATGACAGCCGCGGCGGTGCTTTAGCTGCTCAGCAATTTATTCTGACTACCCAGCTATAGCATGAAAAGAATACCAATAACACAGCATGGTTTCACGTTAGTTGAGGTAATGGTGGCCATGACTATTGGGCTTTTGTTGATGAGTGGGATCATCACCATTCTAACCTCCAGTCACCAGACCTATCGAGTCAACGATGCTCTGGCCAGAATACAGGAAAATGCGCGCTATGCCTTCCATATACTTTCAAAAGATATCCGTATGGCTGGCTATTTTGGGTGTGCAGGCAATGGTGTGCCGACAGTGAATACTTTAAACCCAGGCCCACCTAATCCTCCAGATTTTCTATGGAATCTCGGTCAACCTCTAGAAGGTTTCGAGGCGACCAGCGCAACGGGATGGACACCAGCTCTGCCTCCTTCAGGGGCTATTCCCAGTCCGCTAGGAGGACGAGATATTATCGTAGTGCGTGGAGTCGATGACAGTCCCACCAAGGTTACTCAACAACCTGGTGGAAATCCACCCGACTCCGCTGATCTTAAAGTGACAGCTGGTAGCGGATTCAAAGAAAATGATATCGTCTTGGTTACTGATTGCATGGCATCAGCTATCTTTCAAATTACCAATGTCAATACTCCACAAGGTACCAATGTCAATACTCCACAAGGAATGGACAATTTGGTGCATAACACTGGTAACCCAACCGCAGACACGCCAGGAAATTATACAAAAGCCTTGGGTAAGGACTTTACTAAAGGAGGCGAACTCGTCAAGATTTCTACCCGCTCTTATTTTATTCGCATGGCAGAAACATGGCCGTCACTTTATCGCAAGGTTGGAACAAAACAGGCGGACGAGCTGGTGAGAGGCATAGAAGACATGCAAATTGAATATGGCGAAGATCTCGATCAAAACTGGACAGCAGATATCTATCGTACTGCCGAGGCGGTGGCAAATTGGGGAAATGTCGTCAGCGTGCGTATCAGCTTACTGTTGCAGACGATAGAAGATAATATCACCAGCCAACCCCAACCCTACATCTTTAACGGCATCACTACTACCCCTACAGATCGGCGCCTACGCCAGGCTTTTACCACCGTGATAACATTGCGCAACCGGGTATCCTAATCAGTGCCAGTAAAGACTATGAGACATGATTTATCAGGAAGCTAAACTTGCATCAAGACAACGTGGTGTCGTTCTCGCTACCGGATTAATCTTTCTAGTCATGATGACGCTGCTGGGGGTAACGGCTATGCAGACTACCATGCTAGAAGAAAAAATGGCAGGTAATTTGCGCGACGAGACTCTGGCTTTTCAAGCGGCTGAAGCTGCCCTCAGGGAAGGAGAAATGTTTCTGCAGCAGATTACTTTACCCGCATTTGATGGTTCAAATGGGCTTTATGCTGAAACTCCAGCTGATGAAACTCAAGCTGCTGAAACTCAAGCTGCTGAAACTCAAGCACCAGACCCTATTACCTGGCCAGGATGGTCTACTTCCGGCAGGACAATTGCCACCACGATGAGCGGTGTGGCAAGCCAACCGCGTTATATCATCGAACAGCGGCGCATTCCTGTCCCTGCAGAAAAAGGAGGCAGTGTGCAGCAATCAGCAACCACGATGACATCAACCATGTACAGAGTCATTGCCAGAGGAGTGGGCGGCACTGAGTCAGCAGTAGTTATATTACAAAGTGATTACCGAAGATGAATGGAGGTAAAATTGAAGAAACTGGGTGTTGCCAGGATATATATAACCGCTGCTCTCATCGCTAGCATCCCCACTCACGCACAAGCAACGCTTGCACTATCAGATGTCCCTTTATATCTGACTACCGCCGTTGATCCTAATGTGATGTTTACGCTGGATGACTCAGGATCCATGCAGTTTGAAATCATGCCGGAAGATTGGATCTTTAGGGACGTGTACTATATGTTTCCTCGTGCATCAAGTATATATGGAGCAGATGACTATAAGAACCGGGCTGTCGATTTTGATCCGGATAACCCTTACACAGCAGCTTTACGTTCCGGTCAGATTAACAAAATTTATTACAACCCCACAGTAAGATACCAGCCCTGGAGCAATGCCGATGGATCCCTGATGAGCAATGCTTCACCCAGTTGCGCGCCGCACAATCCTAAGAATACGAGCGCCGGCTGCAGAAATTTAACCGTCAACAATAGTCAAGCAACCCAGTGGTTAGAGCGTGACGGAGATTTATCCAATTTAGAAACAAGAACATTCTATCCCGCTGTTTATTTCAATTACAACGGAGGAGAAATTCTGTCGGCGGACAACTATTCCAGGATTGAAATTAAATCAACCACTTCATCCTATACAGGAGGAGCAGATCGAACAGACTGTGCTGCTGCACCTGTTTGTACATATGAGGAAGAAATCCAGAATTTTGCTAACTGGTATACTTATTACCGCTCACGTATCCTGTCATCACGTGCCGGCGTAGGTAAGGCGTTTGCTGCTCCAGGAAGTAGCGTACGAGTTGGGTTTGGCGCAATTAACCAGGGAAGTACGAGTATCGATGGCGTTTCAACAGCCACCATTATCAATGGGGTAAGGCAATTTAGCGGCACAAATAGAACAGCTTTTTTTGATAATCTTTATAACCATACTATCCCGGTAGCAGGAACACCACTTCGCATAGCAATTGACAACGTAGGTCGCTATTTTATGCGTGCCGATGATCAAGGCCCTTGGGGACAAACGCCTGGTTCAGCTGGGGGTACACAATATGCATGTCGACAAAATTATCATATACTGGTGACAGATGGTTATTGGAGTGATTCTTATTCGGGGACAGGGAATTCAGATAATACAGCAGGAAATACCCTTACCAACCATCTACCTCATGCCATACCTGCAACTTATAAATATACGCCCACACTTCCTTATTCTGACAACTACAGCAACACGCTTGCCGATGTAGCGATGCAATACTGGAAGAATGATTTGCGCACCGATCTTGACAACAAAGTACCCACTAACACGGGAGATCCTGCCTTCTGGCAACATATGGTGAATTTCACTGTTGGTCTAGGTGTGCAGGGTACGCTATCCTCATTACCAACTGGATCAGAATCATGGCCAGATCCAATATCCAGTGATGCTGCAAAAATTGATGATTTATGGCATGCTGCCGTAAACAGCAGAGGCAAATTCTTTAGCGTACAAGATTCAACCACCTTTGCCAGCAATTTGAGTAACCTCTTCAGCACTATCACTTCAAGGGTAAGCTCAGCAGCGTCAGTCACCACGAATACCAGTCGAATGAGTACCGGCGCTCATATTTATCAAGCAAAATTTAATAGTAATGACTGGAGTGGACAGTTGTTCGCATACCAATTAAGTTCAGATGGATCGTTAGGAACAACGCTATGGGAAGCCTCCTCCGTGTTACCATCGCACGCCAGTCGCGCCATCTTTACGCATAATGGAACGAGCGGGTTTGCGTTTACTTCCGCAAATTTTTCACTTTTATCGAGCTCACAAAAGAATGCACTGAATACCAACATTGGAGGTGTTAACGATGGACTGGGTACGAGCCGAATTTCCTGGCTGCGAGGTGATAAAACGACTGAATTGGCGCAAGGTGGGAAATTTCGTAATCGCAACAATGGACTGCTGGGTGATATTGTCAATTCCGATCTGTTATTCGTCAAAGCGCTCGATTTTGGCTACGATGCATTGCCAAGCGGGACAGCAGGACAAACTTCCTATTCTACCTATGCTCAATCCAATGCGAGCAGAACATCGGTTATTTATACTGGAGCGAACGATGGGATGCTTCATGCCTTTAATGCCGAAACGGGTGTTGAGCTATTCAGTTATATACCTGGTGCAGTTTATCCAAAACTGAGCTGGCTGACTTCACCCGATTACACGCATCGTTATTTTGTTGATGGCAACGCCTATGCCGGCGATGCTTATATTGGCGCCACCCCCAGCTGGAGAACCGTATTGCTGGGCTCGTTAGGCAATGGTGGAAAAGGCATTTTCGCACTCGATATCACGGATCCAACCAATTTCTCTGCTTCAAATGTACTATGGGAATTTTCCAACGCTGATTTGGGGTTTGTCCCAGGTCAGGCAAAAATTGCATTATTAAACAATGGTATTTGGGCTGCCATTGTCAGCAATGGATACAATAGCAACAATGATCGCGCTTATCTTTACATCATTGATCTGCAAACGGGTGCGCTGATTAAAAAAATCGCAACAAATAGCAATACCAACAATGGTCTTGCCAGCCCAGCTTTAGTCGACACGAATGGCGATAAAATCATCGATGTCGTTTATGCGGGGGATTTGCAAGGCAATATTTGGAAATTCGATCTATCACACAGTAACTCAGGGCAATGGGATGTTGCTTACGGTTCCGGAAATACAAAATATCCTCTGTTTACAGCTAGGAATGCCAGCAATCAGGTACAATCTATCACTTCCCCCTTGGAAATCGGGCTTCATCCAAGCGGTGGGTATCTCGTTTATTTTGGTACTGGTCAGTATATTGCATCAGGAGATAATTCCAATACCAACACACAAAGCCTCTATGGAATCCGGGATAACGGTAGCCGAATATCAGCGACGGATCGAAGTACGCTCCAACAGCAAACGATTTTGACTGAAACAGTGCTGCCTCCTTTTGAACGCACAGTATCAAACAATTTAGTAAATTGGGCGACCAAACAAGGGTGGTATCTCGATCTTCTGCAACCGCCAAGCTCAACTCCCCAAGGAGAGCGTTCTGTCATTATGCCTCAACTCAGTTTTGGACGGATTATCTTTACTACACTCATTCCTTCCAGTGATGCCTGCTCTTCTGGAGGCCAGAATTGGCTAATGCTGCTAAACTCAGAAACGGGTGGTATGCTGACAGCTCCTCAATTTGATACCGACGATAATGGAATACTCAATAACCAGGATCGACTCATCGCAGCTATTGGCTCTAATGGTGTACGCAGCGAATCAGTCGCCATCAGCGCTGGTAATCTCATTCACTTGATTGCCGGCTCAACCACTGGTTTAATCGAAACCAACACAATTAAAGGAAGCTCACTTAATCCACGCCACTCCTGGAAACAGATACAATAGCAGAACTTATATAAGGGGAAAGTACTCCTAGTTATCTCTAAAGTCTAATTTTTATAATTGAAAATCTGATTAGGATACAGGAATGAGACAAATGACTGACACGATCCAGCTGAGAAAAAGATTATTGGGTTTTACCCTGATAGAGTTAATGATGACCATAGCAGTTATTGGTATTCTGGCAGCAGTTGCGCTACCTTCCTATCAAGAACATGTTCGTCGTACCAATCGTACAGAAGCTAAAGGTATCCTGCTGGAGATGACGCAGTTACTGGAACGTAATTTTACTGAGGCGAATCGGTATGACCTGAAAAGCGACGCAACCAATTTTACTTTACCCGTTACCCAGTCTCCCAAGACTGGTACAGCAAAATATACTATCCGGTTTAAAGCAGGCACACTGACACAAAACACCTACACTTTGGAGGCTGTTCCCACTGGCACAATGGCCAATGATGCGTGCGCCACCCTGACGTTAACGCATACGGGCATCAAAGGCGTCAGCGGTAATTCATCGTTAGCCGCATCAGATTGTTGGCAACGTTAATTGTTGCCCAGCATCATCCCTAAAAAAGCTCAAGAAAAGTCCTCCTTTGAGGATGTGCCTTGAATACAGAAATTAATTTTCAGTGCTGCCCAAGCATCAATTTCAGCATTTAGCAAAGTTTCAGTTAACGGATTGCACTCTAACCATGCTTGCGAAATAAACAGCTTACAGGCCTCACTACCTGCATGTATTTTCATTGGAGGTAACTTGATATTCGTACGGCTGCGGTAAAAAATTGTCGCTAAGCGCAGCGCTATGGATTGAGCTAGACTAATAAGATTAGTCAGAAATTCACTCACCTTGCTCAGAGATCCCTGATGAGCGAGCACAAGTTGGCTAAGTTGCATCTGCTCCATTTTAGAAAAACCAGGTATGTCTGCATTCCCGAGTATATAGGCAGAATGTTTATGATAGCCAGAATGGGCTACTGAAATACCAATCTCATGTAGGCGTGCCGCCCAGGACAATAAACGCAAGGCATCTTCTACTGTTTCCTCATCAGGATAATTAGCCAGGAGTTGCTTTCCCAGCGCTAAGGAGAGCGATTCTATGCGTGCTGCCTGGCCAAGATCAACACGGTAACGTTGCATAAACTGCCGCACGGATACTTCTCGCATATCTTCATTATGAAAGCGGCCGAGCATATCGTAAAGCACACCTTGACGCAGTGCACCTGTTGCAAGAAGCATACGCGGGATACTTAATTCCTTGAATGCAGCAAACATGATGGCAAAGCCGCCCACGATCACAGGTGCACGATCGGGATGTAAGCCGGCGATTTCAATCTTCCTGATGTCACCCACTTTAAGAAGGTATTCACGAAATGCTTCCAAACCTGCCAGCGTAATCCCTTCCGTTTTATTACCATCATCAAAGTTATTCAATCTAAGAATACGACCTAATGCACGCGCTGTTCCAGAAGATCCATAAACCTCTTGCCATTGATCAGCTGAAAATTCTGTTGTAATACTCTGTATCTCAGTTTGCGCCGCAAGCTCAGCACGTTTCATGGCCCCCTTGCTAATCTTTCCATCCGGGAAAAAGCGCAAACTATGACTGACACAACCCATATAAAGGCTTTCCAGTTTATTAGGCTCCAGGCGAGTGCCGATAATAAATTCGGTGGAGCCTCCACCGATATCGATGATAAGCCGATTATTTTCGGAAGCTGGCAGACTGTGTGCGACTCCCAGATAAATCAGGCGTGCTTCTTCATGTCCGGCAATGATTTCGATTGGAAATCCCAATACAGACTCAGCTTTTACAAGGAAGTCTGCAGCGTTTTTGGCAACACGAAGTGAGTTTGTACCAACCACACGCACAGCATGGATCGGGAAACCCCGTAGACGTTCACCAAAGCGTTTTAAACAATCCAGGGCACGCGTCTGGCATGCTTCGTCCAACTTTCTGTCACGCGTAAGTCCAGCAGCCAGCCGAACCATTTCTTTTATACTATCTAATGGGTAAAGCTGTTTACCCACCACACGCGCCACTTGGAGGTGGAAACTATTGGAACCAAGATCAACTGCAGCAAGTGTGGGATATTCGCGCATAACCTTATGCTAAATGTTAGGTATAGCTAAATTACATAAATGATTTAACCTCTTACTTCGCGCTCAATTTCATCAGCAGTGACATGGCGAACATCCTTGCCTTTGACCATATAAACCACATATTCAGACATGTTTTTTGCGTGATCACCAATACGCTCGATTGCTTTTGCCACAAAAAGAATTTCCAGTGAAGTAGAAATTTTACGAGGATCTTCCATCATGAACGTGATGAGCTGCCGAAGAATGGCACGAAATTCTTCATCAACCAACTCGTCCTGGCGCACGATATGTGCAGCAGCATTCAGATCCAAGCGGGCAAAAGCATCCAGCGCCTGGCGCAACATACCCAAAGCAATTTGAGCAACGTGTTTAACTTCTACAAAACGTGGAGCATGTAAGCGGTCAGCTGCATGAATGAGCCGCGCCATGCGAGCGATTTTTGCAGCCTCATCGCCGATTCGTTCCAAATCAGTGATCGTCTTGATGACTGTCATGATCATACGTAAATCACTTGCTGTTGGTTGCCTACGTGCAATGATCTGACTGCATATCTCATCGATGGATACTTCCATGGCATTGACGCGATGATCATTGGCAATTACTTGATCAATAATAGTTTCATTACCTTCTGTTAAGGCATCTATTGCTCGCTCAATCTGTTCCTCAACAAATCCCCCCATTTGTAACACACGGGTGCGCACTTCTTCAAGATCTGCATCAAATCTTTTTGAAATGTGTTCTTTACTAGCCATATCGTACCTTCTGCACAGTAAGATGAAACAATTATTTTATGTGTAGCCAATGAAGTTTTATTTCTAGTCTAGCTATCAAGCAGTTATTGTTTCAACACCGCTGTCTGTGCCTAGCAATAAAATATCAGCACCTTTTCTGGCAAACAAACCGTTAGTGACGACTCCCGTTATTTGATTAAGTCTCGTTTCCAACTCAACCGGATTCAGGATTTGTAGACCATGGATATCCAGAATGACGTTGCCATTATCTGTAATAAATCCCTGACGCAGCGCTGGATGACCACCCAATAAGGTAATTTCACGAGCCACATAACTACGCGCCATTGGAATGACTTCTACTGGAAGTGGAAATGTACCCAAGATATTTACTAACTTACTCTGGTCGGCGACGCATATGAATTTTCTGGCTACAGCTGCAACAATTTTTTCACGGGTCAAAGCACCGCCGCCACCTTTGATCATATGCAAATGCTTGGTAATTTCATCTGCACCATCTACGTAAACAGGCAAATCTGTAACCATGTTAAGATCTAATACGTCTATATCATGCTTGCGTAAACGTTGCGCAGTTGCCTCGGAGCTGGCAACTGCACCTTCAATTTTATGCTTGATTTTAGCAAGCTCATCGATAAAATAGTTTGCGGTAGAGCCAGTTCCAACCCCAATTACAGCCCCAATCGGAATATGTTGAGTGGCTGCTTGTGCAGCCGCACGCTTTTGTTCATCTTGTGTCATGGTGCTCCTGTATCGGTATCAAATAATAGTCAACCATCAGAATAGTATTAACTGAATATTTAGACAATAACAACGTTGTATCCTGAGTAACACTTAACAGTTCTGTCAATAAACTCCCATTTCTTAATAGAAGATTCCAACGCTTAACCTAGAAATTCCTTGCCTAATCCTTGCTTTATCGATTTCAGTAAAATTAGTATGTGACTTGCTCTCAAGAGTATCATAACTTTAAGGCAAAATAATGACTATGAATACTCATTTTATTTTCACATGAATGTAATCAAATTGCTTCCGGATGTACTCATCAATCAGATCGCTGCAGGAGAAGTGATCGAGCGACCCGCTTCGGTATTGAAAGAAATCCTGGAAAACAGTATAGACGCTGGTGCAACAGAAATTACCGTCCAAATTATGCAAGGCGGCCTTCACCTGATCCGCGTAGTTGACAATGGAAAAGGAATTTCCGGAAGTGACTTGCCTCTTGCGTTAGCACGCCACGCAACGAGCAAAATCAGCGCACAGGAAGATTTACACAAAATAGCCAGCCTGGGATTTCGTGGCGAAGCACTCGCCAGTATCGGAGCAGTCTCTCGATTATTATTAGCGAGTTATCAATCAGGCGACAAACATGCCTGGCGTATTCAAGCGGAAGGAGGACAAGTTACCCGTCCAGAACCAACAGCACACAGCGTTGGCACTACTCTGGAAGTGCGTGATCTTTTTTTTAATCTGCCGGCACGTCGCAAGTTTCTGAAAACTGAAGCCACTGAATTCGCACATTGTGAGGAAGTATTCCGGCGTATCGCTCTTTCCCATGCCGATATCGCATTCAATTTACAACACAATAATAAGACACGAAGTCACTTATATGCAGCAGATACCATTCAGCGTATTACAGCTGTTCTAGGAAAAGAATTCAGCCAGACTGCCGTGCTGGTTTCCGAGCAGGCAAATGATATCAGCTTGCAAGGCATGGTCGCATTGCCAAATTATTCGCGTTCAGCTCGCGACTTGCAATATTTTTTTGTCAATGGCCGTTACGTCAGGGATAAGCTGATTTCTCATGCTTTACGTGAAGCCTATCGCGATGTGCTACATCTGGATCGACATCCCGCCTACGTGCTGTATCTTCAAATCAACCCTCAAAACGTAGACGTTAACGTGCATCCAGCCAAAGCAGAAGTGCGTTTCCGTGATGCGCAAGCTGTGCATCAATTTGTTTTCCACAGTATTAACAAAGTATTGGCTTCACCTCATCGCCAAGCGGATTCTCAAATACCCCCTGCCATCGTTACTCAAGTAACCCAAAATTCTAAACGTCCTCCGGTAAGCTATTCACGGCAAGTAAATTTACCACTCACAACCGTTGCCCAACCCTCATCTTTTTATCCGACGTTATACGGTGATAAATCGGATTTGCTCAAAATGGATCCTAGCAATTCACCCATTCAGCCCACGCAGCCAATTCCACCGCTAGGTTTTGCATTAGGACAACTGCTCGGGGTTTATATCCTGGCACAAAATGAGCAAGGTTTGATCATTGTAGATATGCATGCTGCTCATGAACGCGTGGTTTATGAAAAACTCAAATTAGCGCTTGATCAACATTCATTATCCATGCAACCGCTGTTAATTCCAGTTACTTTTCAGGCTGATCGATTAGATGTCGCCACAGTCGAGGAAAATCACGCTGTTTTAAATGAGCTAGGTTTTGAAATAGCTACGCTTTCTCCCACCTCGTTAATCATACGAGCAGTGCCAGTAGTGCTGAAAGATGCCGATATAATCAAGCTCGCACGCGATGTGTTAGCTGAAATTCGTGAATTTGGAGGCAGTCAGATATTAACCAGTAGACGTAACGAGCTTTTAGCGACTATGGCTTGCCATGGTTCTGTCCGTGCCAATCGTCAATTAACGATCACCGAAATGAATGCATTGTTGCGCGAAATGGAAGCAACTGAACGCTCCGATCAATGCAATCATGGCAGACCAACCTGGTTCGCTATTAGTTTGGTTGAGCTTGATAAGATGTTCATGCGAGGAAATTAGCTCTCAATAGGCAAAAAACAACTGTGTTCTATAGCCTCGCTCTCGCACAAAACCTGAAACTATAGAACACTCGTAAATTTTTAATAATTCGATTTCTCTTCTGTAGATCTGGCTTTACCTTCACCTTCCTGAACATCTGCAGGTATTTGATGGAAGGGCTGAATAGTTTTTCCATAAGCCGAAGGATCAGGAGTCTCTGGTGCTGATGGCTTGCCACAGCCAACCAATACCCATACCGTTATCATTGCAGCTATGTATTGAGCTCTCATATAAAATTTCCTTAACGTTAGCAGATAATTAAAATTGTTTTTTAAACTTCGATTAGATAGTACTCGTTATAACTATGGGAAATATTGATCTTGATCAAACTTTTAATAACATTCAGTATCGTTTCTAGTAGAGAAAGTGAACAAAGACACCACACCAGAACGCGAGATGATAGCGAAGGAAATTTGCGAGCAAATTTATGTAGTATCCCGATAAGCCCACTGCTTCGCCTTGGCAATGGCAATACGGATTGCACGGCCCTCCTCCATTCTTTCAGCCACTAAAGCATTGGCAATGGCAATGGCCTTCAGTCGAACTAACAGCGGTAAATTTTGCATAGCTGGCGGGTAATGCTCAGCAGTCCAAGGCATGAATTACGACGCTCATTCAACCTAAAAATGGTTTCTGGCCCGGATATTTCGCCAAGACGGGGGATGATGGCGAGACGATTTGCGAGCAGATTTACGCATCCCGCGCCAAGTCAATATTCGTGACTACTGGCGTGAAGTGGGAGTAAAAAAATGCCACAAATTACCTGCCAGCGCCCGCGAAGACCAATGGTAAAAATTGGATTGTGTAAATCTATCCAGAAGCGCTTGTTCATCAGTTTTTGCATCATGGTACAGGTCAGCCTGGTGAAATATCCAGGCCAAGTTCAAACAAGTTTGAATTCTGGCACAGTCGAATAGTTTGGCTGAGCTAATGCTGCCTGAATCGCGTCATCAACTGTTTCCAAATAAATAAACTGCATGGCTGATTTTGCTGTTTCTGGCACATCACGCAAATCTTTCTGGTTACGTGCTGGTAAGAGTACTGCTTGCAAACCCGCTCTTTGCGCGGCAAGTATCTTCTCCTTGATGCCCCCAACTGGCAGCACTAATCCACGTAAGCTGATTTCACCTGTCATCGCAACTTCATGGTGCACCGGTCGATTGGTAAACAATGAGGTAAGCGCAACAAACATTGCTACTCCCGCACTGGGCCCATCCTTTGGAATAGCTCCTGCCGGAACGTGTAAGTGCACATCGATCCCTTCAAACATTGATACAGGAATATTCAGTTCATTAGCGTGCGCTTTTACCAGCGTCAGTGCTGCCTGGGCACTTTCCTTCATGACATCACCAAGCTGCCCCGTCAAAATCAAGCGCCCGCTACCACTTACTCGCGTAGCTTCAATAAACAGGATATCGCCACCTACTGGTGTCCATGCCAGCCCAGTAGCCACGCCTGGTAAACTGGTACGTGCAGCAGTTTCATGTTCGTATCTAGCAGGGCCGAGTATGGCATCAAGATCAGATGCATCGACACGCACTTGAAGTTGCGCATTTTCTGCAATGCGCAAAGCAGTATGACGCATGATCCGGCCAATCTCACGTTCAAGCTGGCGTACCCCTGCTTCACGGGTATAGTTAGCAATGAGGCTATCCAACGTTGCAACTGTTAGCTCACATTGATCTGCGCGCAAACCATTGGCTTCCCGCTGGCGATGTACCAGATAACGTAACGCGATTTGAAGCTTTTCCTCACGCGTGTAACCGGGCAAATCAATAATCTCCATACGGTCACGTACCGGCGGAGAAACCTGATCAATAACATTGGCGGTAGCAATAAAAATTACATGACTTAAATCAAACGGAACACCAAGATAATTATCCCGGAAAGTCGAGTTTTGCTCTGGATCCAGGATCTCAAGCAGCGCTGCCGCTGGATCTCCATGCGCGCTCACTGTCATCTTATCGATTTCATCGAGCATCATTACACAGTTACGCGCACCTGCCTTACGTATACCCTGTATGATATTACCTGGCATTGCGCCCACATAAGTACGCCGGTGGCCACGCATTTCCGCTTCATCGTGTATACCTCCTAGCGACACTCGAACGAATGGTCGTTGCAGAGCCCGAGCAATACTTTGACCGAGCGATGTTTTTCCCACCCCTGGTGGACCCACAAAGCAAAGGATGGGTGCTCGACCGTGTGGCTTTAATTTCTGAACTGCTAGAAACTCGATGATACGTTGCTTGACGCGTTCCAATCCAAAGTGATCAGCCTCTAGAATTTCACGAGCAACATTGAGATCAATCGGCGTTTCTTCCGGTAATCGCCAAGATAACTCGGTCATCCATTCCAAATAAGTATGAAGCATTGAGTATTCGCTTGAGGCAGTTGGCATACGCTGCAATCGTTGGAGCTCTTTGCGAGTCTGTGCCTCGATCTCAGCGGGCATGCCCGCTTTTGTGATTGCTTCATTGAGTTGGGCAATTTCCTGGTCATGGTCCCCGTTCTCACCCAATTCTTTTTGAATCGCCTTCAATTGCTCTCGCAATAAATACTTGCGCTCGCGATCTTCCATCTGCTCCTTGGTACGTTCACTGATTTCTTTCGATAGCCTTAACACCTCAATCCGGTGTGACAAGAGCTTCAGAACTTTTTGTAACCGCTCCTCGATATCAATCGTTTCGAGTAGCGCTTGCTTTTCACTGACCTCCGTATCAAGCAAACTGGCTGTAATGTCGGCAAGTTGCGCAGGCGCACGGGTCGTCTGCAGAGCATGCCCAAGCTCTGCAGGGATTCCTGGTATTAGCGACAAAATTTCGGTTGCGCGCTCGCGCAGTTGCACAGCGAGTGCTTCGGCTTGAGTGGATAGTTGAGAAGTTTCTTCGATACGGCTTATCCGAGCAGCTAGAAAAGGATAGCCCTCAATCAATTCCTCAATCTGGAAACGTTCCACCCCCTGACACACGACATGCTGCGTGCCATCAGTCGCAGAAATATGGCGTACAATCCTAGCAATGGTGCCAATCAGACATAGATCATTTAGTCCAGGATTATCAACTGAAGCATCTCGTTGTAATACGATACCGATAGAAGAATTCGATTGTAGTGCGTGCTCGATTGTAGCGATTGACTTGGCGCGCCCGACAGAAATCGGCATGATAACATGTGGAAATAACACAACGTTGCGCATGGGGATCAGCGCAATGACGTCATCGGGTAATTCGAAGTTGGTTACGGCTGATTGTTCCATGATCGGTTTCTCCATGAATGAGATGAATGAGCCATTCTATTCTGGATTAAAGAATTTCCAGCTCCACCATTTTTTCCGTATCCGGATAAAATGTACTGAACGCCCTTCATGTTTTCAATTACACCTAAAACATGTTGACAACCATTAAGCCAATCAAATTCACATAATGACTAAAAATTATCGTTTAAAGATCCAATTCTTTTATCTCGATAGCTTCAAACTCCAAACCTGCAATTTCTTGCAGCGATTTCCCGGCTATGCCCTGCAAATCTCCATACATGCCCACTGTCGCGCCCATTACCCGCTCAATCTGTTCTTCACGTTCCGCCCATTGCTTCATGATAACTTTGCGCTCTTTATCTAAATCTTCCTGCATCGTAGTAAAGGCTTCGACGATCGCTTCTATGCGCTGACGAAAACGTGGTCCAGCTAAGTATTGAAACCATTTCGGTCTTAGTTTGCTGCCCTTCTGAGACCTGTCGCGCAAGGCCGACTTGAAGTAAAGCATGACGCAGAATAGTCGCTACTGGGAGTGCCACCCGTGGATGCGCCACCCAAACTCCCTCCACAACATCAAAGGTTTCAATTCCCTTCGGTAACGCTTGGCTGACCAGGATCGACACTTCCGCTTTTGCATTACGCTGATCCTCACGCAATTTTACCAACCAGGTATCGCTCCAATTTTTAGTGCGTTTGGACTCCCATAAAATAACACCGCTTTGCTGACCACTCTGACTAAACACATAATGCAACACATCTCCCCCGAAATCACCTTTCGGAACCGGTTCAATAGCATCCAGAGGAGATTTGGCACGCAGCAACGTCTCAAGCTCCAACTCCTGCACTTCTACCTGTAGCTGCTGTGAACCCTGCTCGGCTTTCTGTTTAAGCTCTTCTATTTTCTGCTGCATCGAGGTTATGGTTTGATCTTTCTCCATAACCTTTAATTTGAGGCTTTCCTCTACTTCACGACGAGCCTGAAATCGTACT
This sequence comes from Nitrosomonas sp. Is37, assembly GCF_033063275.1. Lineage (NCBI taxonomy): Bacteria > Pseudomonadati > Pseudomonadota > Betaproteobacteria > Nitrosomonadales > Nitrosomonadaceae > Nitrosomonas > Nitrosomonas sp. Is37. The sequence continues at coordinate 75,977 of NZ_JAWJYP010000015.1, forward strand.
GTCGCCAGATTTTCTTGAACTCGTTTCTCAACTGTCAATTCTAGCTCGCGTTTGGCGTTATCCAACTCACGTTGCTTTTTGATGAGCTCTGCTTGTGCATGTTGTGCTTCAGCAAGCTTCTGGTCACGCGTCCTGAGCAATTCCTGAAGGTCAGCCAATTCACGAACCTTGCTTTCTAACTCAGAAGCAATCGCCAGTTTGGCTTTTCTGGATTCCTCCTCAATCAGTCGTGCACGGTCAATCTTGAGCTGAGCTGCAACCTGTTCAGTAATTTGCTGCTCAAGATTTCGCCTGGCCTCGATCAGATACTTTTCCTGCTCGCGGATATCCTGTTCACGTTTGGCGATTTCATGATCTTTTTGCGCAAGCCGCTGCTGATATTGCTGGTGAGTGGCAGCCAGCAAAGGAGCAGCGAGCGATTCAGTAAGCCGAATTTCAGTGTGGCAATTAGAACAAGTAATGGTTGGCTCGTTCATACACTATCGATAAATTAGGTATTACACACACATCTTAATTTGTACACCACAGAAATATGAACTCCCCCTTTTATAGATGGCTGCAAGGCGCAATAACACTGATAATCAGAACTCATAACCATCTGCGCACGCTTTTCGTGTAAGCAACATATTCAGTCCCAAACTTAGCAATCAACGCTTGTTCCTCCAGGATGATTTGAAAACGATTCATATACCAAACAAAGAGAGGTAATCCTGCCAAGGAAACTATATTTGACAATAATAACGCCCATGATAAAAGTATCAGCAAAAAACCGATATACATAGGATTACGGCTTATTTTATAGACGCCCCCAGTCACGATGGACGATGTTTTGCTCGGCTGCATCGGATTGACTGTTGTCCCTGCCACTCTGAACGCTATAGCACCTGCCAGAATAAACACAATGCCAGTAAAGCCGACAACTGTCGCCATAATGACTCGCCCAGGAATAGTTAGCGCTAACTGAGGGACAAGAATTGCAATAAACCACATAATAATGCCAATAATTGACATTATTATAATAGGAGGAATTTTGAGTTCAAATGCTTTCATAGGCTTTGATCTGACATCGAATCAAAATAGAAAGAAATCGAATCAATAAATAAACGAAGCGAAGATCGTTCTATTTCTAAGTGTTATTCCTTCATGCGCTCCTTAATAGCCACCCCTAAATTATAAAGCTCAATTTCAAGCACTTCGATACTATCCTCGTAAAGAGCCATTTCTTCAATGACTTGTTGCACTCGGCCATAATCATTCAGTTGATTTACATTTTTGTCAGAAGAATTTTGACGAGCAATCTCAGGCATAGGTGTTTGCGCTATTTCTTGATCGATCTTTTTCTCGACTACCTCATTGTGCTCGGGTGGAGTTGCGCCTTTTTTTATGGCTAAACTTGCTGGAACGTAGCGACCTGCTGGCAATACTGTTATCTCGGACAAATCAATCTCACTAGCACCCTTCATTTCAGTATCAGAATAAAAGGTATGACCGTCTTGATTTACATGCTTGTATACTCCTGACTGAGCCATACACAGAAAACTATATGTAAAAAGCAACACGAATAAAATGTTGACAGTCTTCATGAGGCAATCATTCAGAATGACAATGATTAGCGATTTCCCAACTCAGCACGTAGCGCCATGATATTTCTTTCATGCAAGGTAATTTGATTACGAAGCTTCTTTATATTTTCATTTTCTGAAATATGGGTATCAAGCAACAATTGGGTATTATTAGGCGCAACTTGTCTCAAAGTTTTTATAGCTTCATTTAAAGCCTGCTGTATCTCCACCAAGTATTTTGTTTCTGTAGCCAATTCATTCTCAAGAATTTGACGACGGTTAATATCTCGCTTCTTCTGCTGACCATCCGTTACTTTTGGAAAATCTCCTCTGGTCAAAGGCGCCATTGTCGTAACTTTTGCGACCACTTTGGTCTCTGAAGAGTTAAACTGGAGCTTCTGTCCGCCCTTAACTGGTGCATTGGTATAGGTTACATGACCATTTTCATCTACAAGCTTATAAATACCTGCCGCCGCATGAGTCGTAATAGTTAACAAAGCTGCCAAGACTGAAGCAATGGCAAAATTTTTTTGCCCCATAGCAATCTCCCGACTGAAAAATTAAAACTGATTAAATTTTCAATCAAATGAAGCTAAGGCAATAAAATAATAAACACCTCAAATTTGCTTTTTATTTACAAACTGTAATACATTGAAAACTCAACGGGGTGAGTATTAATCCGATAGAGCATTGCTTCTTCCATCTTCAAGGCAATATAAGCATCGATCATGTCATTGGAGAATACACCACCTCGGGTAAGAAATTCACGATCCTTATCTAGATTCTGCAGTGCTTCCTCCAAGGAGTTACAAGTACTCGGAACTTTAGATGCTTCTTCGGGAGGAAGATCATAAAGATTTTTATCCATGGGGTCGCCAGGATGAATTTTGTTCTGAATACCATCAAGCCCGGCCATCAACAATGCAGTAAATGCTAGATAGGGATTGGCAATTGGGTCAGGAAAACGTATTTCAATACGTCGTTGCTTAGGATTGCTGGCATGGGGAATACGCACTGCAGCGGAACGGTTACTAGCAGAATAAGCAATATTGACAGGTGCTTCAAAACCAGCAACGAGTCTTTTGTACGAATTGGTGCCAGGATTGGTAATCGCATTCAATGCCTTTGCATGCTTGATAATGCCACCAATATAATACAACGCTGTTTCAGACATTCCAGCATAACCATTTCCCGAGAACAAGTTCTTTCCATCTTTCCAAATCGATTGATGAACATGCATACCAGAACCATTATCCCCCACGATAGGTTTTGGCATAAATGTAGCCGTCTTACCATAGGAATGGGCTACATTGTGCACGACGTATTTGAGTATCTGATTCCAGTCTGCACGCTTTACTAAGCTATTAAATCGGGTACCAATTTCACATTGGCCCGCATTGGCGACTTCATGATGATGAACCTCGACACTGATGCCCATCTCTTCCAGAACAAGGCACATCGCCGAACGAATATCATGGAGCGAATCAACTGGTGGCACAGGGAAGTATCCACCCTTGATGGTAGGTCGATGTCCAATATTGCCATTTTCGTATTTCTTTTTCGAACTCCAGGCAGCTTCCTCTGATTCGATTTTTAGAAAACACCCTGCCATACTGGTTTGCCAGCGTACAGAATCAAAAACAAAAAATTCAAGCTCGGGACCGAAATAAGCAATATCCCCGACACCGGTAGATTTAAGGTAGACTTCACCACGTTTTGCTAGTGAACGGGGATCACGGATATAGCCTTGTCCGTCAGAAGGATCAACCACATCACAGGTAAGGAACAATGTCGCTTCATCCATAAACGGATCCATCGTAGCTGTGTCGGGATCGGGCATAAGTAACATATCCGAAGCATGAATTCCCTTCCAACCCGCAATAGAAGAACCATCAAACGCGTGCCCATCTTCAAATTTGTCTGCAGTAAAGGCATGGGCAGGAACTGTTACATGATGTTCCTTGCCGTTAGTATCAGTAAAACGCAGATCAACAAATTTAACTTCATGGTCTTGAATTTTTTTTAAAACATCAGCTACCGCCATTTTTATCTCCAGACAGGCATTATGGTTTTGTAAAAGCTATTTAAGAAAATTATATACAGTGTATGTAGCGTGAAATATGAAATAAACAATGTGCCTTCCTTTGATAGGCAACAAAGAACAGATTTCTATAGTCATTAAGCATACTGCTTAAAATCATCCTCAGAGATATTATTCCTAGAGTATTTGTATCACGCAGGGTAATTAGCTATGGAAGATCCAGTACAGACTTTTAATCAGCAAGCAACAGGTATTCGTCCTGTAATTCAAATTATCCGCTAATTATATAATAATTCGGTAATTTTGCCTTCTTCGCCAGTTGCTATTCAAGTATGGCTGTCATATCTTTATTTATGCTCACCAGAGCATCCATTTATACGATACTATCATCATGGAATTAAGGCCAGAACTTAACATTTATTTGGCAGAAACTACGATTCTGAATATTCAGTTTAGTCAACAGTATGATCTTATTGTACCGGCACTTTTCAGATAATCACCAATGAATTGATTGATGTAGCAAAACGATGATGCCGCAAAACGATATCGAAAAATTCCGTATTGATAAATGGCTTTATGCCGCGCGCTTTTTTAAGACACGCTCTCTAGCGGCAGAAGCAGTAGAACGCGGTAAAATACACATTAATGGTGCACGGGTGAAACCAGCCAAGACTGTGGCACTTGGTGACATGCTCACCATTCGGATTGCGCATTATCAATACGAAATCAAAGTGATAGCATTATCCAATAAGCGAGGTTCGGCATCAGAGGCGCAGCAACTCTATCAGGAGACTGATGCAAGCCGTAAAGCACGCGAAGTGCTTGTGGAGCAAATTAAAATGCAGCCACAGCAATTTTATACCAAAGGTAGGCCCACCAAACGCGACCGGCGTGAAATAGATCATTTCAAAAATCGGCAATAGCGCTTACGCATGAATCGTTGGCTATTCAATTTTGGTTAAGTTAGCGGGATTTTTCAAAATGATGTCTCGTACGCTTACAACCCTCAAGGAAGTTTTCGGCTATAGTAGCTTCCGTGGTCAACAAGCTGAAATCATCACTCATGTTACCAGTGGTCATGATTGTGTGGTATTGATGCCAACAGGCGGAGGAAAATCGTTGTGTTACCAGATTCCTGCACTTATGCGCAATGGGGTCGCAATCATTATTTCACCGTTAATCGCACTGATGCAGAATCAGGTAGTCACTTTGTGCAAAAGAGGAGCACGAGCAGCGTATTTGAATTCTTCGCTCTCCCAATTGGAAACCTCTAAGAAGCTGTTTGGAAACTCCTGCTCTAGGTTAATCGCCTCAACATAATACGGGTCATAGCGATGTAAATCCAAGTTTCATCTGTACGCGTTAGGCACTCGTAGCTTTTGCTAAGTCGG
>NZ_JAWJYP010000016.1:0-35152 GCF_033063275.1 Nitrosomonas sp. Is37
GGTGTGAGAACCTCTCAATATTACGAGTTTGCTTCTATTTATGAAATACTTATCTCAAAACGTCAACAGACCCTAGCAAACAATCGCTTGAGAATAAATATTTCTCATCACTATTAATTCGTACTTTAATGAATTAATTCTTATTAGTTATCTCCATTAACCTCATGTGCGGCGGAATTCAACTTGAATTTTCTATTAGGTAGATTTTCTAATGGATAATGCAACCATGGAAAAGGCTTGAGCGACAAATCAATGAGTGAAGTATCCAAGGCATAAAGTGGGTTCTTAAAACAAAACCCATGCTTTAAGGCATCATACTTGGGGCAACGATCATACAGTCCATAAAACAGCACTTCGCAACACCTCGCTGGCTGTTGGTTATTCAGTCGCACCAAACTCAAACGCGTAATGGCGCACTACCAAGGTGATAACCGTGCTGCCGTTGTGCTTGCAGATTCACTCCGATATCACACAAACTTTCCTGCCCACTTAGCTATGCAAATACCATGGCTACAAACTGTGCCTATCGGCTTGTCTTACGCAGCTTTTAGCCTTGGTGATGAGCAGAATGACGTTTCAAATTCGTGTTTACCAACTATTTTAAGCAGTTGCGATAAAACCGTATTACAATGCGATATAGCGTAGATTTCTTTATCTTTCAATGCATTATCTAAAAACTTATTGTAAATCAACGGTAAATCTTTAGGTCGCTTTTAGTAATTTTGTGAGAAAGCAGTAACTTCAGCACAAATTTTCCCAATCCAGAAAATCAAAAATTTCCAAGCTTATATTTATTCAGAGCTTTTTAAGTAAGAAACCTGATTAATCACTCCGATCTATAGCCGTCACTATATATAAATTATCTAATACTTTGTCATAAAAATTTAAAATAAATGACAAATAATTACCATTTATTTGTCATCATTTATCATTATTGTTTATGCGGTATAAGTCGCATATTAATATTTTGCGATTTATGCCAATTAAAACCGATGCACTTATGGCTATTTTAGTAGTGGTCGTTATGCATCAATTAATGATTTTAAATAAATTGGAGTTCAAATATGAAATTACAAAAATTGATGTCTTTACTTCTTGTCCTTACTGTATTGTTGTTTACTAGTTTGAATGTTATGGCCACATGTGGATCACAAGTTCAAACTTTAGTAACTCAGCCGCCCTATTCCAATTTGGCCGCTGTACTTACTGATACAGAAAAAGTTAAATTAACTAATTTGCTTAAAGCGGTTAAAGATGATGCTACTTATAACAAATTACTTACTGAAGCCAATGCAGTTGCTGCTATGATTGCAAATGGCCGCATGATGATAGCTCTTCCAGATGGAACTGTAGTAGTTGATACCGCTAAAGGCGCTAATAATACTTTCGCTAATTTTAAGGCTAAAGCAATCAATGAGAACCACAATACACGAATTTCAATTTTAGACGCTCAATTGCATGACTGTGGTATTGGTTTGGAACAAAAATTTAGTACAACAGATGGCACTAAAGAAGTTTATTTTGCTAAACGTCTGGGTGCTTATCTAAATAGTGCTGGAACAGCTAGACTTTCACAAAAAATATAGGAATTAAATGTGTATCGGCGAGAAATAATTGGGGTAATAGTAACTAGTTTATGGTAGTCAAACTATATTCTGCTCTGACCCCAGATTTCTAGTCGATACTCATATCAGATTTAATTGCAAAAATTAGATTAAAGAACAAGTTATTGTCTATTTTGATGCAATTAAATACTAGAGCGCTGAATGATTTAATGCATTCAAATACTTATAGTCCGTTCAAGCAAAATTACTGCTGTTCAAAGCAGTTTCCAGATGAAAATATTATTAGCAACAGTGGTAACGATTCTTTAGTTGATGTTGATAGCGATTCCGATAGTGATGACAATATCATTCAAATCATCAATGGCGATGCTTTGCCGTTCGAACTCGAGAATATTCATACGGTTGTAGATCTGTTGCCTTACGTTACCAATATTTCGGAAGTGGATGGAAACGTTACCTTTGAGTTCTCGAATGGTGATACATCAATTACACTAATTGGTGTATCAGCTAGCGAAATTACAATCGATATGACACTGTTCGATTTGTCGTAATTCGACATAGATATTCTTCAGAAAGCCTGCAAGCAATTTGCGGGCTTTTATTGTGACGAAAGCTAAAATAACATTCTAGCCTTACTATTTCACGTATCCGGATCAAAAATTAGGGTACATTCCTTTCACCGCCATGAATACATGAATGTTAGTCAAAACTCATTAGAATTTCAGCTCAAAAACTGAGCAACTAAACACTTTTATTTTTTCCAATTCCTCGATGAAAGTGTCAGTGAACAATTGATTTTATTGGTTGCATGTTCAATGATTGGTTTGTGCGATTCTAGCTCATCTACGACTGAATAGCTTAGGTATTTAGGTAGCGTGGCTGGTATTATGTATAATATTCATTGCGCTACTACTTTAGCACTTCGATACTGCTTCGGGTAGCAGGCGTTCATTCCATTTCACCATTCTGCCATTATTGATAGAGAAAAAGGCTTAGCTGTGATCAAGCACTTTTACCCCTATACTTTTTTTCGTTATCCTTAACAGAAAATCGATAACCAATTCCCCTGACTGTTTGCACCAGGTCTTCTTTACCTACTGTTTTAAGGTTTGTTCTTAGCCTGCGAATATACACGTCGATTGTACGTTGATCGATAAAAACCTGATTACCCCATAATCGATCTTGCAGTTGTGCACGTGTGTGTACCCGCTCTTGATTTGTCATCAAAAAATGAAGGAGGCGAAATTCAGTAGGTCCCAATGTAATTTCAGCCAGTTCTAGCGGCTCATCTTTGGTGTACGCATGTACTCTGTGTGTAGTTGGGTCAAGTTTTAATCCCCCCAACTGAATAATTTCATCCGCCATTTCTGGTAAACGCCGACGTAACACAGCTTTAATTCGGGCAATCAACTCATGGGGTGAAAAGGGTTTTGTAATATAATCTTCAACTTCAACTTCCAGATCAGCAATCATTTCACTTTCCTGATCTCGTGCAGTTAACATAATAATTGGAATAGATTTAGTACGTTCCTCACTCTTTAATCTATATGCAAATTCTATTCCCTCCATATTAAGTAACATTCCACCTATTATTACGAGATCAGGTAATACATTGCTGATTATTCTTTTAGCTTGCTCCGCATTATCAGCACATAAAACAATAAGACCCACTCTTTTTAAATTGAGTGAAATCATTTCCCGGAGAATAGGTTCATCTTCAACAGTTAGAATTGTTATTGTCATACATTATCTCATTCTTGATAAATGTAGCTAAAGAGGCTGAGATAATAAGAATAAATCTTTACATATTCGTGACAAAAATATGAAACTGACTAACAGTCTGATTTATCATCTAAAACAAGCGAAGCAAATAATGCAGAAAGATGATCTTAATTTAGATTTTGATCTTGTCAGATCTCTTTAGATGACTTAGTTCCTGTTGCGCCTAGATGCCGATTGAATCAATCAACAGAATCAATCAACAGCATCGGGTGAGAAACGAATGGAAACAATACGCAGTAATGTCAGTACTGCAATTACAGAAATGTGTAATCCAACCGCTGTCAATGTGTACGCTTTATACCAGAGACCGATTAACTCTCCGATTAGCACCACTAATGCCACATCCAGAATGAAGGTTACCTTTACACGCCCTACTGCCAGATAGGATTGTAATATGCGAATCAGTTCAAGCACTGCCAGGATCAGTACCACATCAATAATGATATGCTCAGCAACGTTTGCCCATCCATCCTTGAGAATATGAGGCAGATTTGACATTAAGTTGAGAATGCCTGTACCTATCCAGAAATAGAGCACTAACATCAGAATGCCGACAATCAATTGAATGGTGCGTTGATGCCAATCAGTGTCAGTTAATAGGGATATGCTCTTTCTTTTAGTTATTTCTTGATGAATCATTACATTACTCCAGTTAATGAATTGCCTGAATTCTAGTAATTCAATATAAAAGTTTTGTGACGTTCTAATAACTTCTCACCATCGTTACATTCCGTAACGCATCGTCAACTTATCTTATAAAGAAAGAAGTTAGGTTCATTAGCCTTTCGAGTTCATAAATCTCGAATCTCGAGTATTTCTAGCTCTGATTAACTCATTGTATATATTCAAGTTATTCTATAAATAATAGATGTTTAAAGCTTAATGTCACCTTATTGTAACGATAATGAAATATTCAACTAGTAGCATATGCGCAATTATTAATAAGGGATTGTGATAAAAGTTTTATGACGTTCTAATAACTTCTTACCATCGCTATATTCCGTAACACATCGTCAACTTTTCTTATAAAGAAAGAAGTTAGACGCATTAGCCTTTCGAGTTCATGAATCTCGAATCTCGAGTATTTCCAGCTTTGAGTAACTTATTGTGTATATTCAAGCTATTGTATAAATAATAAATATTTAATGTCATTGTAACAATAATGAAATATTCAACCAGTAGCATACGCGCAATTATTAATAAGGGATTGTGATTTCAGATCGTATGCCCCTCATCTCGCCCACCTAATTTATTTAATTCACTGGGATTTATGTTTGAAAATTTTTTAAAAAAAACAATTTTACTCATCGGATTGATGATATTGACTCCTGCACCTACAGCGATGGGAAATAGTTTGGAGAATTTGGCAAAGACGCTGGCCAAGATCCGAGGTGAAGTTGAGACACTGCAAACGCAACTGGATACTGAAAAGGAAAAACATGGCAGCAGAATATCAGCACTCAACTCACAATTGGCAGATTTGAGTGTTGAAGAGAGAAGGCAGAAAATGAGTATTGAGAAACTGCAGCATTCTATAGAAAAATTAAATACTGACGCCAAGAAGGCGGAGCAATCGGGTGAGAATCTGAAACCCGTCTTACTAGAAATACTGAAAGATTATAAACAGCACATTCAAACAGGTTTTCCATTTAAGACGGAAGATCGTATCAGATCAGTTGAAAATCTGGAGAATAATGTTACCAATCAATTGATTGATCCTAATAAAGCAGTTAATCAGGTATGGTCCTTAATAGAAGATGAAATTCGCTTGAGCAAGGAAAATGGTATTTACCAGCAAACAATATCGTTGGATGGAGAAAAAATGCTGGTGGATATTGCAAAACTAGGCACGGTATATCTTTTTTTCCAAACCAGAAATAACAGAGCTGGGATGGGGAGGCCATCAGAGGATGGCGGCTGGAAATTTGAAATCGTTGATAATACTGATGAAATTGAGCGGATCAAAATTTTATTTGACTCGCTGAAGAAACAAATACGCCAAGGTTATTTTGAATTACCTAATCCTCTAAGAAAATGAAGAAAGTCCTATTTTTATCGTTACTGTTGATTGTACTGGGAAATTCTGTCCATGCTGCTGAAGATAAAAACGCAGCTTCATCGCAAGCCACCGTTGCTTCTGAGCCTGAAGTTAAGCAGGGTAGTTCTTCAGATCAGAGTAAACAGCAAAAAAAGAGCGCAGCAAAACAGGAAATAATCAATTTAGAAACTGCGTATAAACGCGAATATGCTTTCCTGGAAGCCCAGAAACGGGAATTGACTGAACGTTTGAAAAGCTATCAATCCAGCGCAAGCAATGAAGAGAAAACGCTCATTAATAAGATTAGCGCGCTTGAACGAAGTTCTGTCGAGCGCTCAGCCAAGATTGATCAGCTCAATGCGAAATTGGCAGATGCCGAGCGTAAAGAAGCCGCTGTTACTGAACGTAATGACGCTTTGGAAACAACTTACATGCAAGCGGAATCTACCTTGAAAAACCATAGCATCGAGTTGCCTTCATCCATTAAGGAAGATAAAGGTAACGATCCTGCCAAAGTAAGCTATTTGTTTAAACAAGCATTGTCTTTAATTAATAGCTTAGGTGCGACCCAGGTAAAGCCAGGAAGTTTTTTCCTGGAGGATGGCAAACAAACCAAAGGATCAATTATTCAGGTAGGCAATATCGCAGCGTATGGTGTCAGCGATGATGGTAGTGGAAGTTTAGCGCCCGCCGGTGGCGGAGATTTTAAGATATGGAAAAGCGCTGGTGCAGAAAGTGCTGTTGCTTTGAGCAAAAACCAGCAACCGGATACGCTGCAGTTATTTTTGTTTGAGTCACGTACTACAGCCGTCGATGAAATGCCTGAACAAACATTACTAGAGCATGTCGATTCGGGTGGTGCGATTGGTTGGGTTATCGTGATACTGGGCCTCATTGGCGGACTTTTTGTCCTGATCCGTATTTATTTGCTACACACAAATAGTACTAACGTAAAACAACTTTCTGATCAGATCATGCATCATCTTGCTGACGGTAATCTGGATGTTGCTAAAAAAAGTTGTGAAGAGAATTCATCAGCCATCGGCCGTGTTTTGCTGTATACCTTGCGCCATTTAAAAGATGACAGGGATCACATGGAGGGTATTGTTTACGAGGCGACTCTGCAAGAAACGGGACCTTTGGACCGATTTGGTTCTGCCATTTTAGTGATAGCCTCGCTAAGCCCTCTCCTTGGTTTGCTGGGAACGATAACCGGGATGATTGAAACTTTTGATTCAATCACCCAGTTTGGTACCAGCGATCCAAGATTGTTATCTGAGGGTATCTCGATAGCGTTAGTGACGACTGAATTAGGATTAGTTGTTGCCATTCCAACGTTGTTGCTTGGAACATTATTATCCACTTGGGCTAGAAATATTAAACGTGACATGGAACATTCGGCGCTCAAAATTCTTAACGCTTTTCTGGGTGGTGGACTTGATCTGGAAGAGGCAGCCGCGCCTGTTGTGAATGACAATACCTTACTGTTGAAGAATTCTTGAAATGAGTCTTCCAGAACTGATCATATGGCTCAAAGAGTTAATGGTATTAGGAGGCATTGTCATGCCGCCATTGGTGCTTTGTATTTTATTACTTTGGTACGGAGTGGGGTATCGATTCTGGGTCATGAAAGAGCCCAAGTGGATGGGCGTGCGCGATATGTTGAAATACTATCAGGAAAACGATGATAAGCCAGCCAGAAGTATTGTGGCAAGAGCGATCAAACAAGGCCTTCGGTTAAAAAAACAGAAGGGAAAGGTCAAAAACCTTCGACCTCATCTGGATGCAGCCTTTTATGACTATGAAATAGAAATTACCAAGTTTTCTTCGCTCACTCGCGTGGCTGTTCTGATTGCTCCTTTACTGGGTCTGCTGGGTACCATAACAGGGATGATTGAAACGTTCCAGTCGCTATCAACCATGACAGTGCACTCTCAGTCTGGCGGTATTGCCGGCGGCATCGCCGAAGCCTTGTTTACTACCCAGATGGGACTGACTGTCGCAGTTCCAGGTGTATTAGCGAATAGTATGTTAAGCAGGAAACAGCACCAGATTGCGCATGATCTTGCGCAGGTGAAAGAATTACTATGTCATCAAATATCCACTACGAACGAGAAATAATTCACGATGAGAAATAACGAACCTGCAGAAGCTGAACCCGCAATCGATTTGACACCAATGATCGATATGGTTTTCATATTGTTAATTTTCTTTATGGTAACGGCATCTTTCGTTAAGGACATGAAACTGGAACTGGAAAGGCCCAAGGCCAGTAGTGCCGTTACTGCATCGAGTAAGGCCATTCGACTGTTTATTGACCGCAACGGAGACACATATTTGGACGGTGAAGCGGTCCAGCTGTGGACAATACAAAGTAAATTGCGAGATTTGTTGAGCACCTCTTCCACCAAAGTGGTGTTAGTCGTGACTGATGAAGGTGTTCCTGCGGGGAAACTGGTTGAAGTGGTTGATCAAGCACGCTTGGCAGGCGCTGAAAGCGTGGGGGTCGCTACTAAAAAAGAAGCGGGATGATACCAATATGGAAATAAATAAATTTTTTCAACACTTGGCAGGTTCTGTATCGATGTTATTTGGACTGATACTGGTTTTCGGCCTGATATGGTGGATGAATCGTTATGTGGGACAGGTTGAGAAGGAACCTGCCCAGGAAGTGACAGAAATTAGTATGGCAAATCAAATCAAGCCAGAACCTCAAAAGGAGGTCAGGAAAGTCGAGACGAAAAAACAAATGACGAATCGACCTCAAGCACCTGCTCCTTTTAAAGGTCTTGGTACAGGACTTTCTGGCATTGATCTTGGATTGCTAGGTCTGGATGATGGGCAGATGAGTGATCTGGACGATTCTTTAATCGGTAAAACTAATCCAGGTAATACAGTGATGACCGATGATCTGGTTGATGTCCCACCTAAACCAATATCAAGAGGGGCTTTTAAATACCCGCCTGCAGCAAAAAAGAATGGCATTAAAGGCTACGTCGTCTTATCGGTACTCATTGGGACTGATGGTTCAGTCGATCAGGTACAAGTGCTGGAGTCTAATCCCTCAGGAGTTTTTGACGCTGCTGCACTGCAGGGCATTCGGTCCTGGCAGTTTGAGCCAGGAAAGTACAAGGGTGAGATTGTCAAAGTGTGGGCGAAGCAAAAAATTCGATTCGACTTATCCTGATTTAGAAAGTTGTGATTACTATGAAATACCTAACGGCCAGACCAATTGGCCATCTGATGATTGTTTTTATACTGGGATATTACTGCAGTATTGGTTGGGCTGCAGATAAAAAATCACAACCGACAGACTTTATAGAGCTTGCTGCCGTCATGCTAAAAGATGGTCATAGTGATCGCGCCTTAATAGCTTTGCAAAGTGTGGACCTGAAGGATAAAAAAACTGATCTGGTGAGATTTTATACACTGCAAGGCTTGGCTTATTTGAATCTGAATGATTTTTCAGCAGCCAAAGACAGTTTGCAGTTGGCAGTTAAAAATGGACAGAAAGAATCAGTCATTTTTGCCTATCTGGCGCAAGCCCATTATGCGCTCAAAGAATATCGGGATACGATCCAATCCATTGACAAGGCGGGTGAACACGCCAGTAAAGCGAACTTAATCACCCTAAAAGCGCAAGCTTACTGGCATTTGAAAGAGACGGCTGCCGCCATCAATACGCTGGATGAGGGTCAGAGACTGTATCCAAAGGACTTTAGTTTTCTTAGACGCAAGGTTTTTTATTTTGTTGAGCTCGAGTTGTACCATGAAGCCACTCAATTGGGCAGGCAATATCTAAAGCGATCAAAGGCGGCTGTGGAGGACTATATTGCCATTGGTAGTGCATTGCGGCTAAGTAAGCAATATCACGAAGCTCTGGATATTCTGGAAATCGCCCGTCTGCAATTTCCTAATAATGAGGTTGTTGCAAAACAGCTGGCACACACCTACCTGGATCTGGGAAAACTTAATTCGGCAGCATTCATCTTTGAGCAAGCAGCTTTATTGAATCCAGACTTACAGGCTGAAGCGGCAGAAATCTATCGACGTGCGGGTCGTTTTCATAAGGCGTTGATACTGAATGAAAGCATCAGTGATCAGAAAGTAAAACTTAAACAACGGCTATCCATTCTTCTTGCATTAAAGCAGTTCGAACGTGCAGCTAATATGGAATCAAGTTTGTATCGGTCTGGATTACTGGATGATCAAGAAGTGCGTTATGCACTTGCGTATGCCTTATTTTCTAGTAGCCGTTTTCCAGAGGCTAATAAGCATTTGGATCATTTAAAAGATGCTGAGCTTTTCAGAAAAGGAACTGAGCTTCGTCGATTAATGGAAATCTGTAAAACTGAACCATGGCAATGCACTTAATTCTTGAAATTACAGAAATCAGACCGTGCCATGGTTACCTAATAGCATGTTCTACTGATTGCGTAGCTTGCGTTCATTCCGGTTGCAATGCGTCTTTAGTGGGATTCCCGCTTATGCCGCCCTGATACCTTTGCAGTAACTATCTCATACCCTTTCAACCAGCAATTTATCTTCTGGAGCAGTTTCATTGCCAGTGAAGAGGGGGATGTTTTACACCTAATGATTACTTCAATCGGACATATTTCCTGAGTGCCGTGTTTGGCAGACAGATTTTCATCAAGAATGTTTTTCCAAAAATAAAGAGTACAGAAATACGATGAAAAAACCTTTTCTTTCCCTGGTCATTTTGTTCACTGCAATTTTTATGAGTTCTTTTGCATGGGGGGATACTGAAAAAGCAGAATTTTCGATTCACCTATTCCAGAATGGCTTGCCTATTACTGATGCAGAATTAACGATCAGCAGCATCACGTACGAAAAAACCGATGCGCAACAGGGTGCGGCCAAGTCCTCCATGATTACCTGGCATGTTGAAGACCAGCCTTTCCTTAAAACAAATGCCAATGGCAGCGTAGCGGCGAAATTACCAGCCGGTAAGTATCATTTCAAACTCAAAACAATTGATCAGACATTTGCCTTTGATTTGCCTTTACGTACAGCTGAAAATGTACAAATTCTGGTAACTTTTTATCCGGACGGCAGGGAGCCATTGCTCAACATTGAGAGTTCCGTTGCCGGCACCATTGCAGGTTCTGAAGCTCCAACCAAGAAGCCGCCAGTTGAAGGTGACGGTGTTATGACTGTGAAAGTTCGTTCTGTGGAAACGAACAAACCAATCAAGGATGTGCAGATTTTCGTGAGCGGCCTGAGGCAGCAGCTCAGAACAAATGAGCAGGGTCAGTTAGAAGCGAGTATCCCAGTCGGTACTTATAGCGTTTCGTTGCTGCATCCAGCTTATGGCAGTCAAACACAGGATGAAATAAAAATCACCAAGGACCAGACAACTGAATTATCCTTCAATTTAACACCAGCCGGTGTTGAGCTGGCTGAATATGTAGTTTTAGAGCCGCATTTGGCAGGGACAATAGCTTCTGTTATCGAAGAACAGAAAACTTCAACCGAAGTAACTACAGTTATGGGTGCTGAACAATTCAATCGGGGTGGAGACTCCGATGTGGCCGCTGCATTAAGAAGAGCTTCTGGTCTAACATTGGTGGGCGGCCAATTCATCTTTATTCGTGGTCTGAGTGAACGCTTTTCCACAACATTAGTCAATGGTGCGGCTGTTCCAAGTCCGGATCCAACACGCCGTGTTGTACCGCTGGATCTTTTTCCGACCAATTTCCTTGAAAGTGTTATGGTGCAAAAAACGTATTCCGCGGATCGGCAGGGTGAATTTGCAGGCGGCACTCTGGAAATGCGTACAAGAGGAATACCGGATGAATTTTTCTTTAATATCACTGCGCAAACAGGCTTTAATGACAGAACGACCTTTGAGAATGGCCTTAACTATAAAGGTGGGGGGCTTGATTTCCTGAGCTTTGATAATGGTGCGCGCGCTTTGCCTGATTCAATTGCACAGGCTACCGCAGATGGCAGCACCATTCAGCCGAAAACAACTTTTAATCCTGATGGATTCTCGCCGCAAGAGCTTACAAAATTTGGTCAAGATTTATCAGGTGTATGGGATGTGACAGAAAGAAGACCGGGACCAGATAGAGGCCTTCAGGCAGCCACAGGTAACGTGGTTAATCTGGGTAATTTCAGAGTGGGTTATATCGCGGCTGGGACCTGGAATCAGCAATTCAGGAAGCAGAATGAGATCAATAGGGAATTTACCCCAACCAAAGAAGGTGATTTAAAGAATATTCTTGATTTCAATACACAGCGTTCTTTAGAACAAGTAGAGTTAAATGGATATGCTGCAGCAGATGTAGAATACAAAGATAAACATCGTATTTTTTACAAGACCATGTTTCTACGTCAATCAACCGATGAGGCAAGAATCGGTCAGGGATTTACCGACGCTGAAGTGACTGATGTACGTAGGACAAAACTGAGATTCTTTTCCAATCAATTGTTCATGCATCAGGTAGGAGGTGCACATCTTTTTGATTGGGCAAAAGACTTATCGGTAAACTGGTTATATACTAATGCAACCGCTACAAGAGAAGAACCCAAAACGCGGGATTATCGTTTTGATCAACTTCAAGGTAGTAGCAATTTTGCTCTTTCCCGCAGAGCGGATAGTAATCAAGTTACATTTGCTGATTTGACCGACAAAGATCAAAGCTGGCGTGTAGATACAAAGTTGCCACTTGAATTCTCTGCAAACTACAAAGCAAATCTGCATGGCGGCTTTATCGATCAAAATAAATCCAGAGTGGCGAACGCTCAACGATTCAGTTATTTTCCTGCGGGACCCATTGGGAGAGATCAGGCAGTTTTAAATCAACCATCACTGGAGACAATTCTACAACCGTCAAATATTGGTCCAAATGGTTTCCTCTTGCGTGATACCACACGCCCAACTGATAACTACGAGGCATCACAGAAACTTTTTTCTTATTATGGAAAATTGGATTTGTCTTTGTACGAAAAATTTAACATCACCGGGGGTTTACGTTGGGAAGATAATAATATGTCAGTTGAAACATTTCAATCTGTTGCCCACACGAACAAACCGGTGATAACCAAAATAAACAGAGTAGATATGCTGCCCTCAGTGATTGCGACCTGGATTATTTCAGATAAGCAACAGTTGCGGGCTGGTTATAGCCAAACATTATCTAGACCTGACTTCAGGGAATTATCACCTGCACCATTTACTGATCTGAATACCAATCAGGAAACAACTGGTAATCCTGATTTGCAGCAGACGAGTATAAAAAATTATGATATTCGTTGGGAATATTATCTGTCGCCCAGTGAAAATCTATTTACCAGTTTTTTCTGGAAGGATTTGACAAAGCCTATCGAATTAGTCATTTTGCCGGGAACTATAGGTTTACAGACATTCCAAAATGCTGAAAAAGCAAACGTATTCGGATTTGAAATTGAATATCTTAAAGGTCTAGGTTTTATACATCCTGCTCTGGAAAATTTTTATGCGGGTGGCAATTATACCTGGTCATCTTCCAATGTTCAGTTAAGTCCTGCTAGCCTGCAGGTGCAGACTACTAATGACAGGCCGCTGCAAGGACACTCGAAGCACATCGTTAATTTCCAGATTGGTTACGAGAATCCCGGTTGGGGAACGCAGGCAACTTTACTTTACAATGTTGCTAGTCAACGTATTTCCGCAGTAGGTGTGCTGGGTGCACCGGATAAATTTGAACAACCACTTCATCAGATTGACTTTGTTTTTAACCAGACCATAAACAAACGGTTGTCGTTACGCCTAAATATGCAAAACCTGCTGGATGACGATGTGCTTATCACGCAAGGCGGTGAATTGACACGCCAATTCCGTAGAGGACGTCAGTTTAATCTTGCTGTTCGTATTAATTACTGATTCGGAAATTTCATCATTGCAAAGGAATTGAATGACATCCAACCGGACAGCTACTCTTGAGGAAACGCAAATCATCTGGGTTGGGTGTTAACCTGGCCCGCCCGATTTTGTGTCAATAGTCGCAGATATTGATTTGGTACGGAATACGCAAAACAAGTCAGGGATAATACGCATGCTTCCTGGCGTACACGCAAATCGCCACGCTACCCTCCCCTGCTGATTAAGATTAAATTAGTTCATAGCCTACCGTCAGTATCATAGTTAGTATCCATCAGTAACACGAGCATAAATACCTCTTCCGCCGTAACTATGGTTAATTTCCATGTTGTGCGAATCATAGAGGGTTGCAGCAAAGTTTAATTCTTTTATTAATTCAGAGCTATTCATAAAAATTTTATCCCTAGCGAGTTTACTGAAAAGCAATAACCCTGTTGCGTTTTACAGACAAAACTTTCGGGCATGGATTGAACAAATCAATTTATTCATCGAGACGTAACATTACTGACATATTTATTTGTTAAATTCCATGCTCCAAAACGATCAATCTGGAGATAATAAATGGTAAGGTTTGAGAAGAAACAAGTAAGGATGACAATAGCTGCAGCATTGCTGTTAGGTATGTTTACACCAAATAGTCATGCGGCAACAGCAAGTTTTGATCCTGCGACAGGTATTGTTGATTTCCCGGTAGTGGAAGTTTTAGATGGCGCATCATCCTCTTTTTACAGTGCGCAACTGCAAGTCGTAGGTAATGATCTGCAACTAATAGCCGCTGATGTTATATCCCCTGCAAAGGGGCAACAACGTGTTGTATTTGATTCTGCAACAGCAGCTGTGCATGTGCCATCCGTCGTCGTTGGTGGAGATGAGTTTTATGCCAAACTTCAGTTGGTACCTGGATCAAATCCGATGCGTTTTACCCTCGCACAATTTGTCAGTAATAATTTCCAGGGTTGCCCTTCTTTTTCTACACCAGGACCTACCTCAGAATCCTGTATTCTAAGTGGTGAAATCAAGCAAGATATTACCTTGACCAAAAACATCCAGTGGATTTTATCAGGCGGGGTTTTTGTCGGTGGCGATAAAACTGAGAGCGCTACAATAACCATTAATCCAGGCACCAAAATCTTTGGTCAGCAGGGTGCTGATTTCTTGTGGATCAGACGTGGTTCAAAAATCATGGCGGAAGGAACCCCTGATAATCCAATCGTAATGAGTGGTCCATCGCAACAAGCAGCAGGTGAATGGGGTGGTCTGATACTCGCAGGTAATGCGCCGATAAATGGTTGTAATGAAGGTGTGCCGTTGTGCGAGGCTCCATTTGAGGCTGTAACTTCAGAGTTTTATGGCGGTAATAATCCTGCTGATAACAGCGGTTTAATCAAATACACGCAAATTCTTTTTGCAGGTTTTGCGGTACGTCCGGATCAAGAATTAAATGGATTGACGCTTAATGCCGTGGGCTCGGGCACAGTGATTGATTTCGTGCAGGTTCATAATGGTCTGGATGATGGTGTCGAAATGTTTGGCGGTACGGCGCAGATGAAACATCTGGTGCTGACCAGTAATGGTGACGACAATCTGGATTGGACTAGCGGCTGGACTGGAAAAGCCCAATTTGTTCTGGTTAAGCAGGCTGCTGACGATGGTGATCGTGGTATCGAAGCTGACAGCAACGAGGTCAATAATGATTCACTACCCCGTGCCAAGCCGATTATTTCCAATCTAACTTTAATCGGTTCATCGGTTGGCACACAAGGTATTTTATTACGTCGTGGTACTGGTGCAAATATATGGAACACAGTCGTTACCGGTTTTCCTGATTGTGTACAAATCGATGGAGCAGCCACTTTTAAGAATGCTGGATCACCGGGTAATCTGAGTGGTGAATTGACTATGGTTAATTCTTTTGTGAATTGCGCCAATAACTTTAAAGATGGTACAGATGCGACGTTCTCTGTAGCTGACTGGTTTAATTCGCAATCTGGAAACAAAACTGAAGATCCGCTCCTGAATGGCTATTTACCCGCAACAGGCTCCCCTCTGACATTGGGCGGCGCACCAGTAAATGATCCTTTCTTTAATACTGTCGATTATGCAGGCGCATTCAAAGATGCGAATGATGACTGGACACAGGAATGGACTTTTAGATTTAATTAATTTTTCTGATTCAGGAAGCTTCTTTGCTTAGACGTTAAGTAGAAAAGCATCCAATAAACTCAAGTGTCCTAGTTTTATTGAATAAAAAACAATCGCTGGTTCTGCCTTCATCGGCACCAGCGATTGTTTCTTTTACCTCTCCCCTTCCCTCCTCGAATTTATTATGTGCATGTTTAAACCTAATTCCATTTCTAAATCAAACCTAACTTTGTCGGCTTCTCCTTGCCGTATTATTTATACTGTCTGCGGCTCGCCTTCGCGTCATGTTTGATTTAGAAATGGAATAAAAACCGCTTTTAGGTTTAAACACTATTGATCAAATCAAGAATTAATCGGCACCAGCAAAACAGCTGCCAGCAGCACGCTGGTTTCAGCTATCTCAATCAATGCCCCAGCGGTATCACCTGTCGTACCATGGATGCGCCGCATCATCATAAAGCGCAATACTAGAAATATCAGAATTGATGTGAGGATTAGCCCGAAATAATGAAAGCCTGTGATCAGCAGCAGAAGAAAGGGGGTAACAGTAACGACAAAAATACTCAATTTACGAGGCTGATGGGCGGCGATGGGTGCACCCAGGCCATAGCGGCGTACATAAGGCGTGGTTAAAAACAAAAGCGGAATCAGTGTTCTGGCTAGGATGGTTGCATATAACAGGGCAATCCAATTCTGCGCAATAAACAAACTATGCAGTGAAACAAATTTGAGCAGGAGTACTAATAGGATGGCCATTACTCCCGCCGGACCACAGTTGGGGTCTTTCATGATAGCTAAGATTTTTTCAGTATCTCCCATGCCGCCTACCCAGGCGTCTGCACTATCAGCCAAACCATCCAGATGCAGCCCACCGGTAAGCACGACCCAGCCAGTAAGTAGCAAAGCAGCCGCCACCAGTGGGGGCGTATCACGCAACAGCCAGCCTAGTCCAATCAGCAGTGTACCGATCATCAGACCAACCAGCGGATAAAACAACAGGGAATAGCCCACAGTTTTCTCAGCTGGTGGCGTAGACATGGGTACTGGCAAGCGAGTGAGGAATTGTACCGCGACCAACAAGGGCTTGATCATTCTGGCTTATCGCTCTTGAGTGTGAGCTGGCTACCATTTTCATGCCATTTCACCTCAACAGTTTGCATAGCTGCATAGGGCACGTCAAAATTCAGCAATTGCTGCAGCGGTTGCTGGTTGAGGTGGCACAGCAGAATGCGCATGACTCCGCTGTGGGTAATCAGCAGGATATTCTGATCGGCAAACTGAGTATGAATGTCTTGCCATGCTGCCAGCACGCGCGCTTTGAAATCCAGTAAATGCTCTGCTTGCGGCGGTGGATTATCTAATGGATTCTGCCAGAAGCGGGCGAGTGCTTCAGCATCAGCCTGCATCAATTCGACAGGAGTATGCCCTTCCCATTCGCCGAAATGGATTTCCTGAATGCGTGCATCCTGTGTGAGCGGAATAGTGTAGCGTTCAGCCAGCGCCTGGGCAAAATGCGCACAGCGCTTCAAGGGAGAAGTAATGATATGCTGCCAATGCCTGGGTGTCTGCTCAACACGTGTCCACATCTGCTGCCAACCTGCCTCGGTCAGGGCATGATCCGTACTGCCGCAAAACCGACCACCATTGCCGGTGTCGCCATGTCTGAGCAGATCAATATAGGCCACGGTAGTCATGTTATTGCTTTGTTATTGTTTTCTGGTCGAAACGTGAGCTGTAGAAAAAGTTGCCATTTCATTATGCAAGCTACAGGCCATGCGCAGCAGATTGACAGCCACGGCAGCACCACTTCCTTCACCCAGGCGCATAGCCAAATCAAGCAGAGGAATAGCATTGAGTGCTTTGAGCACATGAGCATGGCCGGGCTCTGCGGATTGGTGTGCATAAATAAACCAGTTCCTACTGTCCATGCAAATCTGCTCGGCAGCGAGGGCAGCTACGGTGCTGATAAATCCATCTATCAGCAACGGCAAGCCGAGTTGAGCGCCACGAATATAAGCACCTGTTAACGCGGCAATCTCGAATCCCCCTACCCGACGCAATGCTTCTAGAGGTGAATGGATATATCTGCTATGCAATGACAGTGCTCGTTCGATTACTCTGATTTTATGTGCTATCCCTTTGCTGTCCAGGCCACTGCCTGCTCCGGCCAGTTGTGCAAGGGGTACATTCAGTAACAGGCAGGCAAGCGCAGTTGCACTGGTAGTGTTACCGATCCCCATCTCCCCTGCTATCAATAACTGCCGATTATTTGTCCGTGCCTGTTCCACGCTAACGCCCCCCGCATTGAGGGCTGCAGTCAGTTGAACCTCGCTCATTGCAGCCGTATGCACAAAATTGGCAGTACCCGCCCCCAAATGATAATGTCTGACATTAGTCAGGGTATCGGTTGAGTGAACGGTCCCAAGATTGATGATTTCCAGCTGCGCGCCGAGGATGCGTGCCAGAACATTAATAGCCGCACCACCCGCAGCAAAGTTTTTAATCATCTCAGTGGTGACCGATTGCGGAAAAGCAGAAATATTCTCAGCAGCAACGCCATGGTCAGCTGCAAATATCGAGATCTGCACATGGTCAACTGAGGGATGTAATGTATGCTGCAAGGCAGCAAGTTGTACCGCGATCTCTTCCAAGCGACCAAGCGCACCCGGTGGTTTGGTAAGCTGCGCCTGATGCTGCAGCGCTGCATGACGAATTTGTTCATTCGGCATGGCTGGCGATATCTTAAGCCAATCGAGTGAAGTATGGCTAGCCACCAGAACCTCCCTTAAGATAATGCGGCAGACCAGCTATCATCAAAATAACCTGTTCGCATTGCTGGGCAACCAGTTGATGTAGTCTGCCTGCTTCGTCGCAGTAGCGGCGACTCAATTCGCCCATGGGGATGACCCCCATGTTGGTTTCGTTGCTGACCAGAATAATGCGTCCGGGTAAAGTTGGCAGAACAGAGAGAAATGCGGCATGTTCGTGCTCAAATAGGGTACCGTCTTGATGCAGCAGCAGATTGGTCAGCCACAGCGTCAGACAGTCGACCAGCAGGCAGTGATTTTCTGCTGCCAGCTGGTTGAGTACTGTCGCCAGTTGCAAGGGTTCTTCAATCAGCTGCCAGTGAGCAGAGCGGTTAGCTCGATGCAGCTCAATACGTGCCTGCATTTCGGCGTCTTCAATAGTGGCAGTAGCGATATAGGTTACCGGCAGATGGCTCTGGGTCGCCAGACGTTCTGCCAGCCGACTCTTACCAGAGCGTACACCACCCAGAATCAATGTTTTGCTGTCAGTCATGCGGATAAGCCTTGCAAATTGAGTAATTGATATAATTGCTTGGTATCCAGGTAGTGGTCGATGCTATCTGCCAGCTGGTTAAAGGCTGCTTCACAGACGGCATAGTAATCGGGCGATTGATGGCTGTCTTTCAGGCCAGCCCAGTTCAATAACGCCGCGCACGCCTCAGCAGATTCAAACAGGCCATGCAGATAACTGCCCATAATCAAACCATCTTCACTCATGGCGCCATCTGTACCTTGTGCCAAATAGACTGTCGGTGGATAACTCTTCTGGAAGGTGGTCACGCCGCAATGGATTTCATAGCCGGTCACACTTGCGCTTTGATAGGTCAGTGTACCTTGCACATTGCGCAGTAATTTGTCAGGTTGTAAAGTGGTATTCATATCAAAAAACGCCATCCCCTGTGCACTGCCGGCATCCCCTTCCAGGCCGTCAGGATCATGGATTCCTTCTCCCAGCATCTGAAAACCGCCGCAGATACCGATTAGCTTGCCACCATAGCGCAGGTGCCGCCGAATAACGAGTTCCCAGCCCTGTTGGCGCAGCCAGTCCAGATCAGCACGTACGCTCTTGGAGCCAGGCAGAATAATTAGATCTGCCGGTGGGATCGTTTCGCCTGGGCCAATAAATTGCAGCCTGACCTGCGGATGCAGGCGCAGTGGATCAAAATCAGTGTGGTTGCTGATACGCGGCAGTGCCGGCACAATAACCCGTAGATGCTCATGCTCAGTCGATGTAATAAAATCAGCTGTTTGCGGCAAAGCGTCCTCCGCTTCAAGATGTAATCCCTGAAAATAAGGTAACACACCCAATACCGGTTTACCGGTGTATTGTTCCAGCCAATCCAGCCCGGGCTGCAATAAAGCAATATCTCCACGAAAACGGTTAATGACAAAGCCCTTGATGCGCGCCTGCTCACTCTCACTCAGTAATGCCAGCGTACCAGCCAGATGAGCAAAAACACCGCCTCGGTCAATATCTGCTATAAGAATTACCGGACAGTCGACCGCTTCGGCGAAACCCATATTGGCAATATCATTGGCACGCAGGTTGATTTCTGCCGGAGAACCGGCCCCTTCCACAATGATCCTATCGTACTGCCCAGCCAAGCGCGCATAGGATTCGAGTACGGCGTTCAGTGCAATCGATTTATAGTTGTGAAAACCACAAGCATCCATATTGGCAATCGCGTGACCATGGATGATAACCTGTGCGCTTTTATCTGTGCTAGGTTTCAGTAATACCGGATTCATATCAGTATGCGGCACCAACCCAGCAGCAAATGCCTGTACTGCCTGTGCGCGGCCAATTTCCCCTCCATTGCTACTGACCACACTATTCAGCGCCATATTCTGCGGCTTGAAAGGTGCAACACGGATACCCTGACGCGATAACCAACGGCACAAAGCGGTGACCAGCATGCTTTTGCCAGCATCCGAAGTGGTCCCCTGAATCATCAATGTTTGTGCGTTCATATATACCATTAAATTCGAGCCAGTGCCTTATCCAGTCGCTGCCAGTCAGCTTCAGTAGCGGGTAAACCGAAGCGCAGACTGCTCGGCTCACTGAAAAGTCGGGTCAGGATACCCTGAGCCGCCAGTTTTTCAAAGACATCACTCGCCTTTGCCGAACACACCCATTGAAAAAAAGCGCTGCCCCCGTGTGGAGGGAAATGATGTTGACTCAGTAATGAATGTAAGCGTTGACTATCCTGCAGCAGCTGCTGGCGTGCTTTTTCCTGCCAGTTCTTATCCTGCAGTGCTTGTATCGCCATCCAGCGTGCCGGTGTACTGACTGTCCAAGGACCAAGCAGATTATTGAGCGTCATTAATAATTGCGGCTGCGCACAAACAAAACCTACGCGTGCACCAGCCAACCCAAAGAATTTTCCTAAGGAACGCAACACAATCAGGCCTGGCTTCGCCGTATGGGAGGCAATACTCAATGCAGGGGTGGCATCGATAAACGCTTCATCTACAATTAACCAACCGCCACGTGTGGCCAGTTGCGCATGCCAGTTAAGTAGCTGGGTGATTGAAAATACCTCACCTGTCGGATTATTGGGGTGGATAATGATCAGTACATCAGTATTTGGTAAAGCTGCTGCTATTTGCTCAGATGTCACTGCCGAGACCGTATGATGGTTACGTTTCCATGCGTGGACATGCTCAGCATAACCAGGGCTCAGTACGCTGACATGTGAAGGTGCACGCAGTTGGGGCAATGCCTGGATAGCTGCCTGTGACCCCGCCACTGGCAAGAGAAACTCTGTTCCATAATAGCGATTGGCAGCAGCGTCCAGTTCATCCTCTTCTTCAGGCAATCGCGCCCAGCTGGATGCAGGCGGTGTTCTGACAGGCCAACCATTGGCATTGATGCCAGTGGAAAGATCAAGCCAGCTTTCCAATGGGATAGCAAAGCGCGCCGCTGCCGCGCGTAAGTGACCTCCATGATGCAACGAACCATGATTATTAAGCTGCTGCCATGTGTTCAAGGAACCATTCTCCTGTGCAGATAATAATCAGCCAGAGTATCAATGCGCGTTTGATCAATGCTAACGCACGATCAATGTCGCGGATTTCGGGTACCCGTCCTGTTCCCAAAAGAGGACGGGCTTCCAGTTTGCCGTGATAGCAGGCAGGTCCACCGAGTAAAAGCCTTAAGCTACCTGCACCTGCAGCCATAACTGGACCTGCATTGGGGCTTTTCCAGATTGCTCCTTGCGTGCGCCAGCATACTAAGGCATGACGCATTTCACCAGTTAGCGCATAGCTGAAAGCTGTCAGCCGTGCCGGTATGAAATTCAAACAGTCATCCAGCCGGGCGGCAGCCCAGCCAAAATGATTGTAGCGCGCATTACGATAGCCCCACATGGCATCCAATGTATTGATCAGGCGATAGGCAATGGTACCTGGTGTACCGGCAACAATAAACCAGAAAATGACACCAAAGATGGCATCATTGCCATTTTCTAAAACGGACTCAATCGTTGCTTGCGTGACACCGACATGATTCAATTTCACTGTATCACGGCTCACTAGCAAGCCTACCTGTTGGCGTGCAGCTATCAGATTATCTGCCAGCAAAGCATGCTTTACTCTACTGGCATGGGTGCCCAGGCTATTCCAACCAATCGCAAGATATAACACGAAAGCATCAATAGCCAAATGCCAGGGGATAAAATTGATCCACGTCGCAAGCAAGACCAATGGGGCAACCAATAGCAATACGGCCAGACTGCCCTGCACCCTGGCATCTGCGTAAAGATAGTGTTCAATAAACCCAGCCAGTTTGCCAAATCCTACCAATGGATGAAAACGACGCGGCTCACCGAGCCATGCATCCACTAGCAGTGCAATCACAACGACCAGAGTAGTGCTCATTTTTCAACCTAAAAGCCGTTTTTAGGTTCAATGTTGCCCCATGTGTTATGGAAAACCAATTCGTCTAATGGACGCTCATCTGCCCACCCTACCAGTTTTAACATCGGTACGGGATAGAACGCTTCGACATGACCCAGACACAAAATAGCGACCGGTTTGCTGCCTGCCGGCATATTCAATAACTGAGCAAGCTGAACTGGATCAAATAATGAAACCCAGCCCATGCCCAATCCTTCTGCACGGGCAGCCAGCCATAAATTCTGAATGGCACAAGCCACCGAGGCCAGATCCATTTCTGGCAAGGTGCGCCGGCCGAAGATATGCTGCTCGCGTTGGTCGCCCAAGGCAGCCACCAGCAGTTCTCCGCATTCACGAATGCCATCGATTTTTAAGCGCATGAATTCATCACCCCGCTCAGCCAGCGCAGTTGCAGTGCGAACACGTTCTTCCTCAACCAGAGAAGCCAAGGCATTGCGCAGCTGAGGATCAGTAATCCGTATAAATCGCCAGGGCTGCATCAAGCCGACACTAGGTGCCTGATGGGCGGCAGCGAGCAAGCGCTTAAACACAACCGGATCAACTGGACCAGGAATAAAATGGCGCATATCGCGGCGCTCGGCTATTACCCGGTAGATGGCATCTCGTTCTAATTGGTCGAAGGCATGGGGGTTCATGGTGAAAATAATGCAGCTGTCACAGTCGGGTTTGAAGGCATGTACCAATGCATAAAGGAAGCAGTTAAACGTCCTAAATGAAATAGCGCTTCAGGCTGAAGTCCTTTTCTTGCTGGTTGTGTCAATGCTGAGGGTTGAATGGCTGTTTCCAAATGTGAATGGTGGAAGGTATGTCCACGTAACTCTCCTTGTTGAAATCTGGCAGAATGCAGGCCTAAATTAACCAGATTTCGCTGCATAGTCGCTTTGCCTGAAAACAAATTTAGAAAATCAACTGTTTTGCCATGATGATCCGTAAGTGTTGAAAGCAAATAGAGCATGCCGCCACATTCAGCAACAATCGGCCTACCAGCCGCATAATGGGCATGAATGGCTTTGTGCATGCTTTGATTGGTTGCAAGTTTTTCCATGTATAGCTCAGGATAACCACCAGGCAAATAAAGGCTATCTGTTTCAGGTAATGAAGTATCATCAAGTGGCGAAAAAAATTTCAGTTGCGCACCCAGTGCTTCTAACAGATCCAGGTTAGCCTGATAAATAAAACTAAAAGCGGCATCAGTAGCGACTGCAATCCGTATTCCTTTAAGCTCTGGCGTTATGGTGGGCAAATCCTCTGGTGGCATAAAAGTTATCGTAGGCGGTAGTTCATGTAAGCCAGTTAAAGATAAGTATTCAGCTAACTGATCCAGATATTGATCCAAATGATTAATTTGTTTTGCCTGAACTAAACCCAGGTGACGGCTGGGTAATTTTCCGTTTATGTGGCATGGAAGTGAACCAAGCCACGGTAAATATTCTGGCAAGCTCTCTTTGAGCATTTCTTCATGAATAGAGCTTGCAACTTGATTAGCCAATACACCGATAACGTTGCACGAAGAGCGGAAGGTTGCCAGCCCGTGTGCCACAGCACCAAAAGTTTGGGCCATCGCAGCGGCGTCAATTACTGCCAACACTGGAATACCAAATGTTACAGAAAGATCAGCACTGGATGGCTCACCATCGAAGAGCCCCATGACACCCTCGATTAGAATCAAATCTGCGGTAGTGGCAGCCCGATATAAAAGTTGCTGGCAATGTGATTGACCACACATCCATAAATCCAGCTGATAAACTGGGTGACCAGATGCTTGCTCCAGAATCATCGGATCAAGAAAATCTGGGCCAATCTTAAATGCACGCACTTCTCGTCCTTGATTTCGATGAAATCGGGCGAGTGCGGCAGTAATTGTTGTTTTACCTTGCCCTGATGCTGGTGCCGCAATGAGTAGCGCTGGGCACTGTTTCACAAATCAATGCCTTTTTGCGCCTGAATGCCAGCCCGATAAGCATGTTTGATATCGCGCATTTCAGTTACTGTGTCAGCTACCTCACAAAGCGCTTCCGGAGCGGCACGTCCCGTAATGACTACATGCTGCATGGGCGGACGATTCTTCAGATCATTCAGCACCATGGTTAAATCCAGCCAGCCAAATTTGATTGGGTAGGTCAGTTCGTCGAGCACGATCAAATCCAGGGTCGGATCACGCAGCATTTCTTGCACAATAGCCCAGCCGCGTCGGGCCGTTTCACTATCCCGTGCCAGATCCTGCGTGTCCCAAGTGAAGCCTTCCCCCAGAACATGCCAGATCACATTTTCCTGATGCCGAAAAAAAGCTTCTTCGCCGGTATCTTTACGGCTTTTAATGAATTGCGCGACCCCTACCCGCATGCCATGTCCCAGCGCGCGTGCAATCATACCAAATGCCGAGCTGGATTTGCCTTTACCATTGCCGGTAAGAATTAGCAGCAAACCTTTATTCTGATCTGCGCGCGCAATGGCGCTATCGATCACTTCTTTCTTGCGCTGCATGCGCTCGCGGTAGCGCTTTTCCTTTTCTGAATCTGCCTTTTCACCATCCGGTTGAGGGGGAATGCAATGGCACGCAGTTTCGTTCTCACGATCCTCTTCAGAATCTGACATGATGTTAACCTGCTGAGGTGTTAGAAGAATTGAATTGCTGGCGTAGCGCTATAAATGCAGCATGCATGACTATCGCAATCCCTGCATAAATCAGAAATGATTCAATATACATCGGGAAATACCTGAACGATCTCTCAGCAAATTCAACCCATGTGGTAGCTTCAAAGCGGCCGGAGAAGAAATAAAAACCACCACCGGAAAATAGTTCGCACAAGATTAAACCTGTCATCATACTGAGAGAAAGTGGCATCAATGTACGCCAGGCAAATTGATGGTGATGAGCATACCAACGACCAGCGAACCATAATGAAATATAAGCAGGCAATAAAAACACATAAGCTGGCGTCAAACAGAAACCGCTGACACCCCCCCAGGTATAAGCTGCAAAATCGAGCCAGCCGCCAAGCGCCAGGAAACCCAGTAATGGCCATGCCGAACGTAAATAGACACCAGCCAGAAAGAAAATGAGCCAGGAAGCATCCGGCAGGTTATGCATTGAGGCAAAATGATGGCCCCGGGTAATTATCATCAGTAATGCCAGCGCAAGGCCGATGCCCATTTGATTGCGAGTGGATAAAGTAAACATATTTTGACTCCTTGTTAAGGTTGATAACGTAAGGTAGCGAAGAAATTACGCCCCGGCTGGTTGAAGAATGCTGCTGTCTCATAGTGTTTGTTAAACAGATTCTCGATACGTCCCAGTATCCGCCAGTGTTTGCTTATTATATATTCAGCGCGCAGATCGAATTTCACATAACTGTCAAGCTTGCGTGTATTGGCCAAGTCATCAAAGCGATCACCTTCAGCCATAAACATGGCGCCCAACCTGTATTGCCCAAATTGGCGATCAATATCCAGACGAAATGTCTGTTCTGCCCGTCTGGGTAATATATTACCTTTATTGGGTCCATCTGAGCGATTTTCAGGATCCAGAAAAGTCAGATTGCCATTCAGTTGCCAACCCATGATCTGTGTGCCGAGAACAGCTTCCAGTCCTCGGATACGCGCCTGCTCGATATTAGCTGGCGCTAGGATGTTGGCGTCAAACGCAATCAGCTTATCAATGCGGGTTTCATACACATTTAATGACCAATTGCCCCAGTCAAGGTTGCCACGTACACCAAATTCAAAACTGCGTGACTCCTCCGGACGCAGATTGGCATTGCCAAAGCCTGGAAAAAAGAGCTCGTTAAAGGTAGGCGCTTTAAAAGCACTGCCAAAACTGGCAAGCAGACGTACCTTGTCAGTAATGGCATAACCCCAGCCGGCACCTCCGGTAACACGGCTGCCAAATTGCTGATTGTCATCATGCCGCAGTGATAACTGCACGTTATGTGCCGCAATAGAAGCCAGATGCTGGGCAAAAACACCCCAATTGCTGCGTGAGTTCACGGTAAAAGCTTCTGTGCTGTTGACCTGATCGTGCTGATAATCCGTGCCTACTGTCAATTGATGATTCTGATGCAACATAAAATTATTTTGCCAGGTAACGGTGTCACGCGTTGTATCAAAGCGAGTCATAAAAACCTTGCCTAGAAAATTATTCGAGTCATCCCGGCTACGACCCGCAATAATATTTACCCGCCAAAAATCGAAGGGCGAGAAACGCGCAGAGCCACCGAAAACCTGTTGTGCTATGACAGCTTTGTTGACAAAACTGCCATCAAACTCCGTCTTGCCCGCTGAATGCATAAAATTACCCTCGATTTCCAATCCGTTCTGGAAACGATATCCTGCGCGGGCAGAACCAGCTACATTGCGATAACCATCCCGATCAGGCTCAATAGTAAAACATCCCGCAGTCTCCGAGACGGTACAGGCATTAAAACCGCTTGTGCCAATACCACTCACCGTCATATTGAACCAACCCTGCTTGCCACCGCCTGAAAGCCCGACCGAACCATTGAGCGTATTGAAGCTACCACCACCAAAACTAAAGCTTGGCTTAATCCCCTCACCCACACCCTTGCGAGTAAAAATCTGAATTACGCCACCGATCGCTTCGGAGCCATACAAACTGGAACGCGGACCGCGCACAATTTCAATGCGCTCAATCTGTTCAACAGGGATATTTTCAAATGCCGTCGTTCCCGATGTGGCTGATCCTGCCTTGATGCCGTCGATTAATACCAGCACATGATCAGATTCAGTCCCGCGCATACGCAAAAAAGTACCTTTACCCGGACCACCATCATTCTCAACATTGATGCCCAGTACACCACGGAACAAATCCTCGAGTGATCTTGCCTGTTGGCGCTCGATATCTTTGCGCGAGATCACAGTCACCGAAGCAAGCGATTCTTCTGTCGTCTGCGCAGTACGC
Organism: Nitrosomonas sp. Is37; assembly: GCF_033063275.1. Classification (NCBI taxonomy): domain Bacteria; kingdom Pseudomonadati; phylum Pseudomonadota; class Betaproteobacteria; order Nitrosomonadales; family Nitrosomonadaceae; genus Nitrosomonas; species Nitrosomonas sp. Is37. The sequence continues at coordinate 27,056 of NZ_JAWJYP010000016.1, forward strand.
GTTGCGGTGACGATAATGGGCTTTCCTTGATGGTCCATATTTTCAGCCAAGACAGTGGTAGCTACAGTCGTAGCTGCACCTAGCCATAACACAGCCATTGCCGATAATCGGCATTTTTGCATGATCTTATTCCTCCGCGCACACCCGCGCGTTGTTAGGTTAACAGGTCCGTCTTGCAGAGGAATTGAGTAATAGACAAGCAGATCGGCTTTGAAAAAAGCCGATCAAAGTGCCGGTTACCGCCCTCCGCAATAACATAGTATTTACTTCAGGCCGGTCTCCGGACTCATGAGCGGAATATATTCCAGATCTACGCCTTCCCATGTCATCACACAGTGGCATGATGTAGATCGTTAACTCATTTACCGTTGCGGGGGCAGTGCTGGCATTGTCTGAATCGAATCAAAGTGCACCAGCTTCCCGTTTAACGTTCAAGATAAAAAATTCAAGAAGGCACCTGAGGTAAGTGGCGCGCAGACTACAGAATTAAAAAATGGGTGTCAAGTTTTATGGGGTGATAAGAATGAAGCGGTTCAATATCCATTCCCCATCGGCTCTGGCTGTTGCTTATTGTGAAAAAATACGACACTTTTATTCAGGCATATAAGATTGCTTGGCTCGATAACTGCGATGCCTAAGCTTGAGTTAGTCACGTCCCTAATCCAAAAGCCATGATTCATTCATCATATTTGTGGATCTAACAAAGCTTGTTATGATGAAGACTAAATCGACGCAATTCTATAAATATATGGAGATAACATGTACCTTGTCGTGTTAGATGTCATTTTTGACGTAATATATTGCGTCATTTCGGACGTCTAATTCTAGTTATAAACCCCTAGAGAGCAGGGCAACCAATGGGAAATAGAAAAATAAAATGGTTGATATATACAGTCTTGGTAGGACTAATTCCAATATTATCAAGACTTATAGTCTGGGCCGTCACAAAAGAAGGTAGTGTAAATCTGCTTTCTCCATCCGACTTCGTTGCATTCGGTTTGGTGCTTCATATTTCAAATATCAATGAAATAGAACACTTCTCTGGCATTGAAAGGGAATGGAAAACAGCTCAAAACGGAATATCAATAGCTTTTATAGCCTTCTATAGTGTTTTATTCGCTTTGACACTGATTGGAGATGGTATTGTCGATGTTGCTGCTATAACGATCTGCACCATTATTTTGTCTTTGGTTTCATTTTTAATTAGCTATTCAGTTTACGACCGAATTTCAAAAATCATTAGCTTAGAGTCTGGAGGTGCTGTATGACAACGCTCATAGTCGCAGTCACCATAATACTGGCTTTGACTGGGGCTGGCATTGCCTTATGGTCACTTTCAAATACTCGGAAAAAGTATTACAAGGAATACACGAAGAGAAAGAGAAATGATTAAGAATTTTATATACTTAGATGAAGAAAAAATGTATTCACTTTCTTCTCAGTTATTTGAGGGTGTTACCGAGTATATTTTAAATGAGTCCTTTTCGGGGAAAGATGAATCTGAAGAGCAAAAGGGTCCCGTGGGAAGCGGTAGGATTTTGGGTGACATTTTAAGAAATAGCGAAAGAAAAACAGAGAAAAAATTCCTAAATGATTATTCATTTAACATTTTCGAGAAAAAGCTACTAGAGGACGAAAGAGTTACAATCGTACCAAACACTGCAACAAGTGAGCCATTTTCAGAATATAAGTCGTTTATTAAAATAACGTCAAAGGCAACATTTAACGACATTAACTCAATAAATACAACGATCAAAAACTTTAATACTATAGGCAAGGCATTAGCGCACGTTACAAATTTTAAGGAAATTTCTGCGGTTAGAGAACAATTAGAAAGAGCCAAACAAAGCACCAGCGATAGAAACAGCAAAAGTAAATTGCAAGCTCAGTTTAAGTCTTTAACCAATATCAATAAATTAGCTACTGAATCAGGCTTACAACAAGATCAACAGCTTCTTGATGACCTTGCTTTACTCTTGGCTTATGGATTTCAAGATCAACTTGAAGTACAAATGAATAATGCGGGCAATATATTTTCTGCAAACCTAAACCGCTCTTTCCTTAGAGAGCCAGAAGAGTTGGTTATAAGGAAATACTCAAGGCAAACCGAGGTTGCGTTTACCTTGTTTGGGATAGTCACTCAGTATCAGAGAGAAAAGCTAGAAGATCCTGAAGAAAAAGAGGAACACGGCAGCATAAAAGAAGCACTAATGAACTTGGTTTCTCATTTGAGCAATCTTGAAGCCACCTTTACTGGGAGGCTCAGTAACGAAATAATCATTGATCCAATAGCATTATATACCGAGATATAGGTTTATAACAAAAAGCTGCACACGGATAAATTACTCGCTGCACTCCTAATTTACCGGTGAGCTTGGCGTTGGGCAGACGAACAACGGACAAACGCATGACCAAGAGTCCTAGTAACTCCGTGAGCACAGAGCAGCCAAAAGTATTCCTGAGCTACAGCCACCGAGATCGTCGCTGGGCCGACCGACTTTTGACTCACTTTCGTGCTATTGCCGACAACGTCTCTGTGTGGTCCGATGCGCAGGAAAAGGTGTCAGTCATTGCATAGTGCATGAAGTGCATTTAGGATACGCAGCAAACACAGAGTCAATATACGAGGTCTTGTTTCTGCAGCACTACGAAAAAAGGGTGTCAGTCATTGCATCTTGCGCGGACAAAAGGGGACGCTACCTGAGGCATCCCAGTATTTTCTGCATGGTTTTGCTCTTATAAAATAAATCCATTTTTCGTTCTGCAAGTCAGTATAATACGAAATCCCTGCACCCAACCAATCACTGCAGCGGTCTTTCTTCTCATCTGATGATCAGTCCGATATTTTTTGATGTCGATTATTACTGATCCTTTATTCGTCTGCCTCGATTGGTGCTACTTATGAGTAACAGGCCGTCGCAGGAGTATTACCTTGTCTGTTCAACCAAAAACTCTAGAAACAACCCCTATCACCCCTAGTTTCAACAAACTGGGATTAAGTGAGCCCATCTTGCGCGCCATTGCCGACGCTGGCTACATCACGCCTACACCCATCCAGCACAAAGCTATTCCGCAAATATTGTGTGGTAGCGACCTGCTTGCTGGCGCGCAAACCGGTACCGGCAAAACTGCCGGCTTCACATTACCCATCCTGCAATTACTGAGTCAGAAGAAAGCTGCCAGCTTGGCAAAAGGCCGTCCACGCTGTTTAATCTTGACACCCACGCGCGAACTAGCCGCACAAGTAGAAGAATCGGTCAAAACCTATGGCAAATATCTGTCGCTTACTTCCAGCGTCATATTTGGCGGGGTAAGCATCAACCCGCAAATTACGCGCTTGCGCAAGCCGCTGGATATCCTGGTCGCCACCCCTGGCCGTCTGCTCGACCACATTGGCCAGAGAACGCTGGATTTATCCGGCATTGAGATTCTCGTGCTGGATGAAGCTGACCGCATGCTGGATATGGGTTTCATCCACGATATTAAAAAAATTCTTGCATTGCTTCCTAAACAAAGGCAGAGCCTACTGTTCTCCGCCACCTTCTCAGACGAAATCAGGGTGCTGGCCGCTACTCTGCTAGGGAATCCAGCTTTTGTTGAAGTGGCACGCCGCAACACTGCTTCGGAACTGGTCGAGCAAACGGTGCATTTAGTGGACCAAAGCCATAAACGTGATCTGATGAGCTATCTGATCAAATATCATAACTGGCAACAAGTGCTGGTTTTTACCCGTACCAAACATGGTGCCAATCGCTTGGCAGAAAAGCTGATCAAAGATGGGATCGAAGCTGCCGCGATTCATGGCAACAAGAGTCAAGGCGCCCGCACCAAAGCATTATCCCAATTCAAGGAAGGAACCGTACAGGTGCTGGTTGCAACCGATATCGCCGCACGCGGGCTGGATATTGACCAACTGCCGCAAGTGGTAAATTTTGAACTGCCGAATGTACCTCAAGATTATGTGCACCGCATTGGCCGCACTGGCCGTGCAGGTAGCCCTGGTGCAGCGATATCGCTGGTAGACCGTGAAGAAATGAAATACCTTCGCGACATAGAACAGTTGATAAAACGTGAGCTTCCCAAAACAACTGCCGTAGGCTTTGTCGCACCTACCAAAATTGAACCTGAAGCCCCCAGGCCATCGAACCAACAACGACGCGCCACCAGCCGCGGCAACAAGCCACATCAGATCGAGTGCAAAGCAGGGGAGCGCGCTAAGCAAGCAGTAAATAGTCGCGCGGAAAATAGGCGCCCGGAACAACCCAAACAACACAACCCAAACCGTACCCCCCGCTCAAAACCAGCAACCACTCAGCAGCGCTCAAACAATGCACAAAACTCACCCCAGAAACAACCTGCCGGAAAAATGTCTGAAGCCGCACGCCATCAGGCCATGCCCCAGACAACCTGGTTTTCGCCAAAATCAAGCCACCATTCAGGCAATCGCGGGCGTTAATCGATGAGAATTTGGGTAGACGCCGATGCTTGCCCTGTCGTCATTAAGGAAATTTTGTTTCGTGCAGCAGAACGCACCCAAATTGTAACCACACTGATTGCCAACAAACCGCTGCGTATCCCACCATCACCTTACGTCAAAGCGCAACAGGTACCAAGTGGCTTTGATGTGGCGGATAACAAGATCATGTTGGCACTGCAAGCAGGTGATCTGGTCATCACTGCTGACATCCCGCTTGCGGCACAGGTAATTGCAGCGGGCGGTCATGCCCTCAACCCGCGCGGCGAACTCTACACCACCGACAACATCAAGGAGCGCCTTTCCATGCGCAATTTTATGGAAGAATTACGCAACAGCGGAGTGGATATTGGGGGGGCCTCTTCCTTTAGCCAGGCTGATCGTCAAGTATTTGCTTCGAAACTCGATTGGTTGTTGGCGCACTATTTCAGATCCCCTACTTCATGAATTGCAATGCAATTGACCATGTGCAAAATACTCTGCACGAATCAAGTTATCTGTTTGAGCTGGCCAGCTGATTGATAGCAATTTTTAATTGCGCTGCCACAGCATCAACTGTGATCACCTCAAAAACCCAAGGTATTTCAACAGCTGTCAGCGGCGCCTACCCTTTATTGCTCTCCTTTTTCATTCCTTGGGCGCCCTAATGGACGATAACGCAACAATCTAACCGCAATCTTTTCCAATCCTCGAATAATGCACACAAAGGGTCGGATCTTGCTTTTTGCAGCACTAGGCGAATACTGACATGTAAAAGTTTAGATTTAATCTGACGAATTCAAAAAAAGGTGTCAGTCATTGCATAGTCCATGAAGTGGATGAAGCGCATTTAGGATACGCAGCAAACACGTGATTAGGTCTTGTTTTTGCAGCACTAAGCAAATACTGACAGTCAAAAAATAAAACCTCGTATATTGACTCTGCCGATGAAAAATACTGCAATAGTAGTGTTGAACAGGCTGAACCGTAAGACACCGACAAGACTTTAGGTGTATGAGCCTGTGGGTCAGATAGGTGCTACGGTTCATTTCTCATTCAATTAAACCGAACGGTAACTTGGGTTGACTGCTAGACAGATAAAACCTGCATACGAGGAAGGTACAAATAATGAATGAAACAGCCTGTGTGGGCTGGCATTGATGTAGTCAAGCGTAAATTCGATATAGCATTACTCATCAACAACAAAATCAGAACCAAAGTGTTTGACAATACGCCTGCAGGCTACAAGGCTTTTACAGATTGGCTTAGTGAGCGTGGCACAATACCTGAGCAAACACATCTATGCGTGGAGGCCACTGGTCCTTATAGCGAAACCTTGGCAACCAACCTTGTGGCAGAAGGCTGGCGCGTGAGTGTGGTGAATCCAGCCCGCATCAAAGGCTTTGCCCAAGGCGAGCTCGCGCGCAATAAAACGGATCGAGCCGATGCCACGTTACTGGCCAGATTTTGTGCAGCTATGCACCCTGGTTTTTGGACACCTCCACCCGTTGCGTGGCGTGAATTACGCGGTTGGGTCGATTGCTTGCAAGCACTCAAGGAAATGCATCAGCAAGAAAGTAGCCGCATAAAAGCGCATCTGGCAAGTGGACAAATACACTTAGTGCAAGATATTCAAATCCATTTGGACTGGCTCAACAAGCAGATTAAAGAACTAGAACGCAGAATCAACGATCACATCGACCGGCACCCTGATCTCAAGCGTGACTGCGAGCTGCTCCGCAGCATTCCTGGCATCGGTGATACCACCATTGCAAAAGTGTTGGCTTATGCGGGAGATGTACGACGTTTTACCAATGCCAAGGCATTGGCAGCTTTCGTTGGTGTAACGCCCCAACAACGCGTATCGGGTAGTTCCGTCAAAGGTAGGACGATGATGAGTCGTACTGGACACAACGCGCTACGTCGTGCGTTGTATATGCCTAGCTTGGTAGCTAGGCATCATAATCCTGTACTAAAAACATTCGGTGATAGATTAAGTACCACAGGCCTAGCTCCCAAGGCCATTGTAGGAGCAGTCATGCGTAAACTGGCACATTTGATTTATGGAGTTATTAAATCAGGGCAGCCATTTGATGCAAGCTTCAATCATTCAGCACTTGTAATTCAAAACAGTATCTGACCCCATCCTGTTTTTTTTGACGCAATAACGATTGTGACCTACGCTTGTGGTTTTCAACAGGTCGGAGGCAGTGGATTCTTTATTTGAGGAAAAGAATGATAACCAGAGCATATGTCGGATGGCGCCACGCTTATCCGACCTACGCGAGCTTTGCCATTGACCAAGCAGGATCACCTTGAACATCATCAGCGCGTTAAACGGCTCCTGTCCTCCACCTTTCGATAGGTCGCGTTTATAGATACCTCTAAGATTCAATCGTAACTTCTCTCAATCAATCAGTGCATCAATCTTCATCAGTATACTGTCTTGCTTTAGGCGTTGCACCAGTTCTATTGAGCCAAAACTCATCTGCATCTTCTACTCCAACTGCCTTTACCTCTCGCCATTTTAATTATTTATTTGGCTAACGGGTAAGTTGTGCAGGAGTTTTAAAAAGTTTATTTATCACTTTGTTCGTCTTGTCTGCTGTACCGAAGTACGATGTACCAAGGTACGATAGACAAAAGATGTACGATTTATCAATATCACACCACAGCAAGCAATTCAATAGAATTTTCAGGGTTGTACAGAGGTCTTAAATTGATTACTACTCCAAAATTTGATGAATAGTTCGGTAAACTGAATCTGGTAATCCGCAATAAATTGCTGTCTCGCATTGATCAAGTTCAAGTTGGTAATTCTGGTAATTCGTGTGAAATGTTACATCGAAATATTTTAGAAGCATCACTAACTAACTGGAGGTTTTATGGCACTTATTATTGGTACTGATGGCAACGATACGCTGACCGGAACTGCGGATAATGACACGCTGACGGGCTTAGCAGGCAAGGATACGTTGTTTGGCAATGCTGGCAATGACACACTTGATGGTGGCGCAAACAATGACATACTCAATGGCGGTGCTGGAGCCGATATCATGAGCGGTGGACTCAACAATGACATACTCAATGGCGGTGCTGGAGCCGATACCATGAGCGGTGGACTCAACAATGACATTTATATTGTTAATAATACTGGTGACGTTGTCATTGAAAATTTCAAGGAAGGCACCGACAGGGTCAACAGCAACATAACCTACGCACTATCAGCCAATGTGGAGAATCTCACCTTGACAGGTACATTGGCCATTAACGGTACCGGTAATGACCTGGCTAACATATTGATAGGCAATTCAGCGACTAATCAGCTGAATGGTGGCGCAGGTAATGATACGCTCAATGGCGGTGCTGGAGCCGATACCATGAGCGGTGGATCCGGCAATGACGTTTATACGGTTGATAATACTGGTGACGTTATCATTGAAAATCTCAATGAAGGCACCGACCAGGTCAACAGCAGCGTGACCTACGCACTATCAGCCAATGTGGAGAATCTCACCCTGACAGGTACATTAGCCATTAACGGTACCGGTAATGACCTGGCTAACACATTGAAGGGCAATTCAGCGGATAATCAGCTGAATGGCGGTGCTGGAGCCGATACCACGAGCGGCGGACTCGGCAAT